>NZ_JACETT010000047.1:0-85498 GCF_013912365.1 Thermoactinomyces intermedius | reverse complement strand
ATGAAGAATGGTTGAAAACCACCAAAGCGAAATTCACACCGGAAGGCCCTGTATTTGAATACGAACCGGTTGATGTTTCTTTGATTAAGCCTCGCCCGCGTCGTTATGATGTGGATAAAGGAGGTGCGAAACAATGAGTGAACAAAAAACGGTGCACCTCATCATAACACGCCAAGACGGACCTGATGATAAACCTTATGAAGAAGAGTTTAAAATTCCTTATCGCAAAAACATGAATATCATTTCCGCATTGATGGAAATCCAACGAAATCCCGTAAACAGCGAAGGAAAAACCGTTGCTCCGGTCCAATGGGAGTCCAACTGTCTGGAAGAAGTGTGCGGAGCTTGTTCGATGGTGATTAACGGAAAGCCGCGCCAAGCTTGTACCGCACTCATTGACAAATTGGAGCAACCCATCCGGGTTCAACCGATGAAAACATTCCCAGTGATTCGGGACTTGATTGTGGACCGCAGCCGGATGTTTAATGCCTTGAAAAAAGTGAAAGCATGGATCCCGATTGACGGAACTCACGATCTCGGCCCGGGACCGCGGATGAGTGAAAATGAACAGCAATGGCGTTATGAATTGTCAAAATGCATGACCTGCGGGGTTTGTCTGGAAGCCTGCCCGAATGTCAACAGCCATTCGAATTTCATGGGACCCTTTGTGGTGGGACAAGTTCAATTATTTAACTCACATCCGACCGGGGCCATGAACAAAGAAGAACGTCTCGAAGCTCTCTTGGACAAAGGCGGCTTGCAAGAGTGCGGAAACTCGCAAAACTGTGTGCAAGCTTGTCCGAAAGGCATTCCGCTGACAACGGCGATTGCCAAATCCAACCGGGATGCGACAAAACATCTGTTTAAAAAGTGGTTGTCCGTTTAAACAAAAAAGAACCGCTGGAAAGATTCCAGCGGTTCTTTTTTTAAATTATTGCCGTGAAGAGGCAGAGGTGAATAATTCACCGATTGCTTTAAAGAGATCGCCCAACCATTCAAAAATGGTGTCGATGATTCCTTGCGTGGTTTCCGAATTTAAAATATCTTTGATATCTCCACGCAAGCTTTCAAATTGCTGGCTCAATTGATCCCAGTCGATGCCCAATTTGTCAAAGTTTTGGGCGTATTGAACCAGATTGTTGATGGTTTCCTGATTCAAGTTGATATCAAAGTCATTGGAAACGTTGATGATGATGTCCCGGAATTCTTCCGGAGTTTTCGGTTTTTCTTCAGAGACTTGCTTTTTCACTTCGTTGATGAATTGAACAGCTTTGTTGGGATCGCCGATCTCTTGGGAGAGTTCTTGCGTCCGGACAATTTCTTCGTTAGCCACTTGTTTTTTATTTTCATCAATTTTTTCTCCGGTTGCTGTTTCAAAAGCTTTGATAATCCCGGTCAAACCTGCGGTGCCGGATACTTCAAACGGAGCGGTGACATAAATGTCCGCATCTTTGATTCCGGCTGTGATGGCAGCATTGGCATACATGCTGGGTGTAATGGTGGTAATTTTGTTGGTTTTCACCGAGATTCCTTCACCGGAAGAAGTAAGTACAATTTTTGCGGAGGAGATGGCCCGGCGTCCGATGACATCCGCCCCCAAATATTTTCCAAGGTATTGATGTTCTTCTTGGTTGGTTACATCGATGATGGTGACATTATCCGCGTTTTCGCTGACACCCATTTCTTTCAAAATTTGATCCCGTTGGGTTCCGGTCAAATCTTTCCCCAAGGTGACCACGGTTTCTCCTTTAATGGCATCGGCGGAAGCCGGTTGCGGCCCAATCAAGGAGAAAGCCGTCATTGCCACAAGAGCAAGGATGCTCCACAATTTAATATTTTTCATCCGTAATGAAATCCCCCTTTTCATGAAAAGAAACATGTGACAATCCAAACGTTTCCTTCATTTTCCATTGAGGTAAAGTGGCTCAAGCTTATTGTAACTTGTTCCGTGGATTCTGTGAACAGTAAAAAGCAGGCAGGCAACCAAAATTTATCATTTATTTTACTGAAAAATCAGAAAATGGTGCGGGATGGGAGGAAGCGTTTGCCAAAAGGACGGGCATTTTTTCAGGCGGCAAACGCTTCCCCGTGGCAACCATCCGTTAAAAGACCGGATCTTTCAGTTCAGCCAGTTTTTCCAGAGAAGTTTTATCCACGTCTTCATGCAAACTGTTGCCATGGGCATCCATGGTGACGATGGCGGCAAAGCCTTTCACTTGGAGATGCCACATTGCTTCCGGAACGCCAAATTCCATGAAGTCGACGCCGTCCACACTGGTGATGCAGTCGGCATAATATTGGGCTGCTCCGCCGATGGCGTTGAGGTAAACCGCCCCGTGTTCTTTTAAGGCTTGCAAGGTTTTCTTGCCCATGCCGCCTTTTCCGATGATGGCACGAATGCCGAATTTCTTGATGATATCCCCTTGATACGGTTCTTCGCGGATGCTGGTGGTGGGGCCGGCGGCTTTGACATGCCAGTTGCCGTCCTGATCTTTGAGCATGACCGGACCGCAGTGGTAGATGACACCCCCGTTTAAATCGACCGGAGCGTCGTGATCCATCAAATGCTTGTGGATTGCGTCACGGCCGGTGTAAATCGGACCGTTGATGATGACGATGTCCCCCACTTTCAGCTGACGGACTTGTTCTTCGGTGATCGGGGTGTGAAGTTCCACGGTGCGGGTGTTCTCAGCAGAACCGGCATCGTTTTCTTCTTTTACTTGGAGATCCACTTTTTCATCGGATTGGTAAAGCCAGCGGGTGATTTTTCCGGTTTTCGGATCGATGGTGACACCCTGGCGGCGGAAAGCCCAGCAGTTATATGCGACCGATACATAAAAGCTGGCCGGAATCCGGTGCATGGCACCGATTTTACAGCCCAACAAAGTCACCTCGCCGCCGAAGCCCATGGTTCCGATGGACAACGTGTTGGCTTTTTCGAGAATATATTCTTCCAATTCGGCCAGTTTTGGATTCGGGTTGGTGTCATCCAAATGACGGAACAATTGTTTTTTGGCCAACTCATAGCCGGTGGTCCGGTCGCCGCCGATTCCGACGCCGATAAAGCCGGCACTGCATCCTTGCCCTTGGGCTTGGTAAACCGAATGCAAAATGCATTTGCGGATTCCGTCCAAATCGCGTCCGGCCCGTCCCAAACCTTCCAATTCACAAGGCAAACTATATTGAATATTCTTGTTTTCACAGCCGCCGCCTTTTAATATCAGGCGTACTTCCACCTCGTCTTTTTCCCATTGCTCATAGTGAATGACCGGAACGCCTTCTCCCAGGTTGTTTCCGCTGTTTTCCCCGGTGAGGGAATCCACGGAGTTCGGGCGCAAAATTCCTTTTTGCGTGGCTTCGACAATCGCTTCCCGGATGGCTTTGCTCATTTCAATCTGATTGGCGCCGACGGGAACTTTGATTTTAAAAGTCGGCATGCCGGTGTCCTGGCAAATCGGTGAAACGTTTTCTTCGGCCATTTGAATGTTGTCGCAAATGGTGGATAGAGCCAAAGCGGAACGGGTTCCCGCATTTTCCAGTTCTCTGGATTTTTTGATGGCTTTGCGCACATCTGCCGGCAGATTGGTGGATGTTTCGGTGATCAGTTGTAATATGGACTCTTTGAACGCTTGCATGTAAACCCCTTCTTCTTTCATGAATTGGTAACGCATGATCTGAATGATGAAAGCGCTGTGAGAACAAAGCGCAGAAATAAGGCATAAGAACAGAATCTTCTATTCAATATCTATTATAACGATATTTAAAACATTTCTCAGCATGATAAAAGAGAGGGTTTTTTCCATAAAAAATGCCGAAGGGAAGTCCCTTCGGCATTTGTAAACAGCAAATTCAGTTTGCCGGGTCCAATGCGTTTTGCGCGAATTTGACAAACCGTTCTTCTTTGTCAATCATTCCGCAGACACCGCATTGGACACGGTATTTTTCGCCGCGGTACCGAATTTGAAAAGGATCGTCTTCCGGCACGGTCTCAATGATTTCACCGGTCAGCCGATCCTTTTTGACGGAATGCACCACTTGTTCAATGATATTAAAACGACTCCGGTTTGTGCCGCAAGCCGGACATCGATATGGAAATGACATCGTTGGACACCTCCGGTGCCATTAATGTCCCCTGCTTTTTTAAAAATTATTCGTCACAGTCGATCCATTCGTCCGCCCATTTTTGAATGGCGTCAATGACAGGGGTGAGTGCTTTTCCTTTTTCGGTCAAAGCATACTCGATCCGCACCGGCGTTTCCGCATAAACTCTCCGCTCCACCAATCCTTTGGCCTCAAGTTCTTTCAATCGTTCAGCAAGCATCCGCTCGCTCATCAAAGGAATTTGCTCGCGAATATCCCGAAAGCGGCTTGTTTTTTCAATCAAAACACGAATGATAAGGCCTGTCCATTTTTTGGAAATGATTTCAACAGCCATTTCAAATTTCGGACAAATACAGCGGTCCATAGCTTTTCACCTCTCTTATTATCTTAGCAAATGATCCGGATGTTGGCACCTTTCTCAAGAAAATAGATTGGTCTTGCCGACCAATCTATGTGCCGCCCAAATGATAAACCGATTGAATTCTTTCCTTTTCTTTTTGGAAGGATTCGCGGATTTGCCCAAAGTTCCATCCCTTTTCTTTGAAATAAAGCAAATAATCCAGTAACAGAGGGGACCAGTTGAGGTCAAATACTTGTTGGACAAAAGCATGGGCAGCAATTTCCCGCAACCGGCTCAATCGTTTGCGAATGGCGAAAGGGCCTTTTTGCTTGATGGTGACACGGGGCAATTCATCATCGGTTCGCCCGATTTTGGTTTCTTCCAGGTGATGAAACCATTCATGGTATAAATGCAGCAAGAAAAGATCTTCTTCCGTTACCGGGATGTTGAGTTCTTCAAAGAACCGCTGGATTTGATGCATGGATTTGCGGTAAATGCGGATGGTTTTGGTTTTCTTGTTATATTCGGCACGAATGGAGGGTTTTTCCGGATGCCGCTCCAAAAAGCGCACGGTGATTCCTTGCCTGATGAGAAGATTGATCATGTCCTTGAGCGATTGTTTTTGTTCCGCCCATTTGCCGGATGCATGGATTCCTTTTTGAATGGCCTGTTCAATCAACAAAGGAACTTCGGATGGAGTCAGATGGGGAAAATACTCATCTTGTTCCAGTTCCAAAACAAACAGACATTTCGGAGGCAGTGTCGGACACCGCTCATCCAACTTCATCAAGGTTTTGTCCGGATTCGCCACGCGGCTCATATTGGTTTCTCCCTGATATTTTTATTTTTACAGTTACTTTTATGCGATACCGGGCTTGACTCATTCCAACCAATCAGAGATTTGTTTCGTCTGAAGAGATTAATTGAAGAATCCAGTCTTTGATATCGATCAAACGCAGCGTTTTCGGCCTGGAGTTTGTGCCGCAAATAATCATCGGCACTTCTGAATCCAGATAATGCAGGGAACCGTGAGATCCGCCTTTATGTGTCGGAGAGCCTTCCCCCGTCAATTCATATCCCGGTGAAGCGGTGACAATGATCACCCGGTCCCACGTATTCATGACACCGCATAAACGGAATAACACATCAGGAAAAATACCGTAGCGGATCCGGTTTGCATCATCCGTTTTCAGATCCAGGACGGACAGGTCTCCCTCCAGCTTCCAGGTTTGGCCGTATTCGTCCGCATACAGGCCTCCTTTTTGAAACCGGCAACGGGCTTCCGGGACATTGCCGCTGATGACGTGAATCCAATCTTTTTCTTGCCAGGCAATCAGGTCCAGTTTGGGTTCCTTTTTCAGTGCCTGAACCACTTCGTTCATCTTAAGGTCGGGGTCTGTTAAATAAATGTAAGCCATCCGTTCATTGACGCATAACACCAGTTGATCTTCTTTTCGCGGCGTTTTTTGCCGGATGGGCATGATTTTGTAGTCCCTGAGAAGTTTTCGCAAATCGATGTAAGCGGCTTGATGATTGGGAAGAATGGGAGTTTGTCCGCTGTCGCCCATGACTATCCAAGTGACCTGCCGGATGGCTTCTTCCCAGGAACCGAAGGCATCCAAAACCTTTTGCAGTTCTTTGTCCGCTTTTTCAATCCCCTTGATTTGCGACGGGCCTTCCCGATGAACCGCATCGTCATTGGTGGGGAAATAGGCAATGGTAAACGCCGGCAAATTGCCCTTTTTGATAAGCGAAGCCAGTTCCTTTTGCGAAAAGGAGTCATTAAACCCGAAACGTCTCCAAAGTGAATCATATTTGTCAGACTTCGAGATTTTGGACATGGCACCAAAAGAAAAAAGAAACGGTGCTTTGGTCTGAATGCGCTTGGGCAAAAGGGCGGTCCATCGTGCCAACAAAGGAGGAAACAACGTTCTTTGATAATTTCCCCGGTAAATCAATCCGTTGATGGATGCGGTGGGCAAGTCCGTTTCTTCATGAATGGTTTTCACCTTTGGGCTGATGTATTTTTGGTTCAGATTCAAGAGGCTGTCTTGCAACACGGTTTTCAAGCCGAAAATAAACGTTTCTTTGAAACCCGTGCCAAAGTTGACGATGCGGTTTTCTTTTTTGTGAAAATAAACCAAGCCGTAAATATGATGTTCATTGGGGGTTGCTCCCGTGAGCAAGGTTGTATCGATGCTCACGGACATGGTCGGAAAGCTGGTCACCACCTTGGGATGATATTGCCCGTTTTCCACCAAATATTTCATTGCCGGTGCTTTGCCAAAATCCAGCACTTCTTTCAATGGAATGTGCATCAATGAATCAATGATGATCAAAACCACCGGCTTTTGCACCGGGGAATAGTTCAAGGATTGCATTTCCTGCTGTTGCTTACGACGCTCTTTGAAACCCGAAAGCTCCGATCCGACAGCCAGGATGACAATGAAAAGTGCAATAAGGATTATTCCCGTGAGGATCATTCTGTGGTTTCCTTTCTCTTGGTTGTTTGCAAGTAGTTTGGCTCGGAGTCGGGGCAAATATGCCCGGGTTTGACGGTGGGGAAAAAAACATTGTACCTTAAAAGAGTGAGGATTTTAACATTTCAGGCGTAAATCAGAAAGGGGATCGTGCAAAAATGCATACGCTTTCAAAAGTGCCGGAAACGGAAATCAGGGAACGGATTGCCCGTTTTCAATCCATGCTTCAAGAGAAGGAAACAGATGGTGCTTTGATCACCCAGAACATCGATCTTTATTACTTGACCGGGACGATGCAAAACGGGGTCTTGTATGTGCCGCAAAAAGGAGAACCCTGTTTTTATGTAAAAAAAAGTGTGACCCGTGCGGAATTTGAAACGGTTCTTCCTGTGCAACCTTTGGGAAGATTACGCGAATTGGGCGGGAAAATCGAATCCGCCTTCGGGCCGGTCAAACGGTTGGGGCTGGAATGGGATGTGCTTCCTTACGGTCTCGCCCAAAGATACATCCGTTTGTTTTCCGGGGCCGAACCGGTGGACATCTCCTTTGATTTAAGACTCCAAAGAGCAGTCAAGTCCGAATATGAACTCCGGCAAATGCGCCAAGCGGCCTCCCATGTCAAAGAAATCGTGGAATCCCTTCCCCGTTTGATCCGGGAAGGCAAAACCGAATTGGAACTGTCGGCAGAAATTGAATACACTTTGCGGTTAAAAGGAAGCATCGGATTGTTCCGGATGCGGGGATATAACCAAGAACTTTGCCTGGGAATGGTGGCTTCCGGCGCGGCTGCGGCCACTCCCACTTATTTTGACGGGCCTGCCGGCGGATTGGGTACGCAACTGGCCAGTCCGCAAGGAGCGAGTGCCAAACCAATCAAAGCCAATGAACCGATTCTGGTGGACATTGCCACGACAGTGGAAGGTTATCTGATTGACCAAACACGGCTGGCAGTGATCGGGGATTTGGATGATGATTTAAAGCAGGCTTATAAGGTGGCCGTTTCCATCATCAGAGAAGCCGAAGAGATGGGAAAACCCGGCGTTTCCTGGAAGTCATTGTATCTCCGTTCGCTGGAAATGGCAAAGGAAGCCGGTTTGGCGGAGCATTTCATGGGATTCGGGCCCGATCAGGCCAAGTTCCTGGGGCATGGCGTCGGTTTGGAGATGGACGAGCTTCCCGTTTTGGCAAGGGGATTTGACCAGCCGCTGCAAGAAGGAATGGTGATCGCCATTGAACCGAAGTTTACCTTCCCGGGACGCGGGGTCGTCGGCATTGAAAACACATACTTGGTGACTAAAAACGGACTGGAATCGTTGACCACCGCTCCGGAAGACATCATCCGAATCCCGGAATAAAATTTTTTCTTTTCTATCCCGTTTTTCACCCTTCCTTCCGAAGTTTCCGGAACCGTTACAGGGGATGTTGAATATGATGATGGAGAAAAGTGACGCAGCGATTCGAAAATAACAGGATATGCGCCTAAATAGCGGATAAAAACTCACCATTAGCGGAGCCCCGACATAATATAACTTGACTGGTCCCTGACCCTTGTAAATCAAGTGCTCGAGCAAGGAAGGGTGGCATCATTTGAGTAACCGAAGAGGCAACTCCTTGTTGACCAACCGGGAGAGGGAAGTGTTTGAGCTTTTGGTGCAAGACAAGACAACCAAAGAAATCGCCCAACAACTGTTTATCAGCGAAAAAACCGTTCGTAACCATATCAGCAATGTGATGCAGAAATTAAATGTAAAAGGGCGTTCCCAAGCTGTCGTCGAGTTGGTCCGGTTGGGCGAATTGAAAATTTAATGGGATGATCCCTGCCTTTATGCATGTGGCAGGGGTTTTTATTATATAAATCATTATGGAAAAAGGGAAAACGAGCTTCTTCCACTGTTTCCCAACGTCAGACTTTTGCCGGAACGCATCTTTGGTAATTTCATGAAATCCCGAGAGACTGATACTTAATGTCTAAGTATAAAGAGTGAGTACCGACCTGGTACTGAATTCAATTATCATCTCTTCTTCAACCTTGCATACTCACATCGTGACAACCAGACGCGAAACGTTACCGCGATCCAAGCGGTCAAATCCTTCATTAATGTCTTCGAGACGCAAGCGGTCAGTCAGCAACCGATTGACCGGTAAGCGCCCTTTTTTATAAAGCTCGATAAAACGAGGAATGTCGCGTGCCGGAACGCAACTTCCAACGTAAGACCCCTTAATGGTTCGTTCTTCAGCTGCGAGCAAGACTTGCGGGAAAGAGAGATGGTGTTTCGGATGGGGGAGTCCCGCCGTGACGGTTGTGCCACCGCGACGCGTGATGTTGATTGCAGTCTGCATAGCGAGAACTGCACCAGCGGTTTCAAATGCAAATTCCACACCGCCGTCGGTTGCCGCACGTATTTGTTCGGCCACTTCCGGATCACGTGCGTCAAATGCTGCGGTAGCCCCCAGTTCCAGTGCCGTCTTGAGCTTTGCGGGATTTATATCCACAGCTATAATGGTTCTTGCTCCTGCTACAAGGGCTCCCAGTATGGCGCACAGGCCGACTCCACCCAAGCCAACAACAGCTACACTGCTACCCGCTGGGACGCGGGCAGAATTCACCACAGCTCCAACTCCGGTCATCACTGCACACCCGAAGAGTGCGACTTCATCAAATGGTATTTCGGGATCGACCTTAATCAAGGAGTTCCTCGATACGACCGCATACTCCGCAAACCCCGATATGCCCAGATGGTGATGAATGTCCGTTCCGTCTTTGTGTAACCTTCTCTCCCCGGACAGGAGAGTTCCCACACTGTTAGCATTGGCGCCCGGTTCACAGAGTGCTGGCCGACCTTCTTGGCAGGGAAGGCAGTGTCCGCAACTGGGTACAAAGGCGCAGACAACATGATCGCCGGGCCGGATGTCGTTTACACCAGGTCCGACTTCAACGACCTCCCCTGCCGCCTCGTGACCAAGGACCATCGGGATGGGACGGGGCCGGCTGCCGTTAATGACAGAAAGGTCGGAGTGGCACAAACCAGTGGCACGAATGCGAATAAGTACTTCGCCCATTTGGGGCGGGTCAAGGTCGAGAGTTTCTATTCGAAGTGGCCGGCTGTCCTTGTAAGGAGCCGGCAGGTTCATTTCATACAAAACGGCGGCGCGTATTTTCATCTGACAATGCCTCCTTTATACGAAAACATGGCGATTGGGATCTTATTCGTAATATCCTTCCGTGGACTTTCGGAACGACTTAAATTGCTCTGAATCATGACCAAACCAGATTTCCGACTGGGTTTCTTGCGCAATCCGGCGGATGCGCTCCACCGTTTTTACATATCCAAGTGAATCGTAGATAATCCCCGGTGGTTTTACGGGAGGCCCAAAGTTTTCAGAGCTGTAAATCGCATCGGAAGCCAAGATGATGTTGCCCTTTTCCGGGAGTTTAACGTGCAGTCCAAGCATCCCCCATGCGTGTCCGCTGCCAAAGTTGAGGATTCGTACTCCTTCAGCCAGCGGGACGTTATCTTCGTCGCGCTTAATGGTGCGCCACTGCAAGTTGTTCTTGATCCAAGCGTCAATGTCGGCCCAAACGTACGCTCCTTCAGAGCGGTTACGAGCGTAAACTTGCAGGGTCCCGTTGAATTCGTCTTCATGGACGATCACAGTTGCATTGGTAAACATTTCGAGGCAGCCAGCGTGATCGAGATGGAGATGAGAAGCAATTACGAATTTAATGTCTTCCGGACGCACTTTTAGCTGTTCCAAGCGATTGTGCAGATAACACTCCTCGCTAGCGATCCAGGGGAACATCGACTGGGTGGATTCTGACCAGCGACCTTGAGGCCCCATGGAATCAGGGTTACATGAGGTGTCAAAAAGAATTTTTCCTTCCGGGTGATCAATCAAGACAGAATAAATTGGGAATTCGATCATTTCCGCAGGTGCGTTGGGATTGTCAACAGTAGCAGGATTGTGCATGGCGATCATCCAGTTTTTGTCCATTCTCATCCGTCCGTTGTCCAAGACGTACAGCTTCGGGCGTGCTTTCACAATGTTGGCCATGCTCATACCTCCTTTATCACAAATATGATTTTCGTATATATTTCAAAAGCAAGAATTGGGCCAACATAAAAAACACACAACATATATCATGAAATGGTACAAAGCGAACAGTGATTGGTGAATTTTTTCACTGATTATAGATTGATTTTTTTGATTATTTAGATTATCGTTGTTATAATAAAGTGGTGACGAAATTCACCGTTCAATGATAAATTTCACCATTGAAGAAATTGATTATTTTTTCGCATGGGGTGGTTATTATACCGAAAGCAAAGTGCTTTGACCCGGAACAGTTGGAACAAATTGCAGAAATTATCGAGTGGATTCCGGATGGCGTATATGTTACCAATGGTTCCGGAGTTACACTCCTTGTGAATTCCGCATATGAGAAGCTGTCGGACACCCGGCGGGAAGAGCTTATTGGCCGTCACATGAATGATTTGATTAAAGAAGGCTACATCAATCATTCGGTTTCCCTTCTCGTGATCGAACATAAGCGTTCTATGTCGCTGATGCAAAACTTGAGGAATGGTAAGGAGGTAATTGTTACCGGGAATCCCGTTTTCGATGAAGCTGGAGAAATCCAACTGGTTGTCACGAGTGTTCGTGATATTACGCGTTTGAACCGGCTGACGGAAGAGTTGGAGAAAGTGGTCGGACTTTCCGAACTGAACCGACATCAGTATCACCTGATGACGGATGGAGACAACACTTTTGTTTCCGAAAGCAAATGTATGAAAGAGATTATCGGAAAAGTGAAACAGGTGGCTCCGTATCCAACTAACGTACTGTTGCTTGGCCCATCCGGCGTTGGCAAAGAAGTGATCGCGAACCTCATCCATCATTTGAGTGATCGCAGGAATAAACCATTTATCAAAGTGAATTGTGCTGCGATACCGGAGGCACTGCTTAAGTCGGAGCTGTTTGGATATGAACCCGGTGCTTTTACAGGAGCTCGCAAAGGGGGAAAAAAAGGATTATTTGAATTGGCGGATGGTGGAACGATCTTGCTTGATGAAATTGGTGAAATGCCGCTTGCTTTGCAGACGAAGCTGTTACGGGTGCTGCAAGATCCCTTGGTTTATCGGATCGGTGGTATAAAAGCCCGACCTGTGAACGTCCGTGTGATTTCCTCAACCAACCGGGATTTGCGTAGTCTGGTAAAAGAACGACGCTTTCGTCAGGATTTGTTTTATCGTCTGCAGGTTGTTGAGATTCATATCCCCCCTTTGTCGGAGAGGCCTGAAGATGTTCCTGCTCTTATTGATTTTTATTTTATGCATTACTCAAAAAAATTCCGCGTTCAAAAACGTCTCAGTCTCGACGCCAAGGAACAGTTGTGCCGTTATCATTGGCCGGGGAATGTAAGGGAAATTAAAAATCTGATGGAGAATCTGATTGTCTCCGTTCCATCCCTTGTCATCGAGCTTCATCACCTTCCTGCTCATATTCAAAATGCACAAGTGAATCATCCACTCACATTAAAGAAGAGAGTGGAGAGGTATGAACAGCAGTTGGTTTTAGCGACGATAAAGTCGCAACCGTCCCTTCGTCAAGCCGCAAAGGTTCTCGGGATTGACCATTCAACATTAATCAAAAAACTACAAAGATGGAACCGAAATGGTTCGGTCCAAAATATAAACTGATAAAATACGGTTGAAGAACGGAAACGGGGAACTATTGTCAGGAGAATCAGGAGGAAATCTGATTTGAATCACACACTCATAGTGGAAACAGGTTAACAAATTACAACCATGTGTTGTTTCTTACAGAGTATGTCGTCGAGTTGGTCCGGTTGGGCGAATTAAAAATTTAATGGAATGATCCCTGCCTGCATGCACGTGGCAGGGGTTTGTTTTTGTTTGAATAATTTCAGAAGGAAAGGCGGTCTTTTAAGGCCCTGCGGACGGTTTGGTCAGCTTTCCGTGTTGTTTCCGGCAGGCGGTAATGCGGAGAAAGCTTTAAAATCCAGTCGCAGGCTGTCGATAAGTAGATTCGGTGACCAATGGAAACATAGATCGGTTTTACATTGTCCTGAGTCCGCAATACGTTGCCAATCACCTCACCGTGATCGGTCAGGGGAGCATGGCTGCCCCGTCGGGTTCCCGGCTGTCCGGCTTCACCCGTCAATCTTGTTTTGGCACAGCCGATGGTGGGGACATCAAATAAAACGCCTAAGTGGCTTGCGATCCCAAATCGTCTCGGATGGGCAATCCCTTGCCCGTCACAAACAATTAAATCCGGTGCGATGGTTAATTTTTTTAATGCTTTGGCAAGGGGAGGGATTTCCCTGAATGAAAATAAACCCGGAATATAAGGGAAGCGGGCAATGTCTTCGGCAATCGCTGTTTCCACGACATCCAGGGATCCGGCATCCATCACCACGGCAGCGGCAACCAGCTTCCCGGATTTTTCATCATATGCGACATCCACACCGGCAACATACCGGACGGCATCCAGTTGGTCTTTATTTATCACCTTGGAGGCCAAATGCTTTTGAATTCGTAATGCTTCGGATTCGTCTAAATCCCAGGAATGGATCATGCGGGGTTCCAATCTTTTCACCCTTTGTGTTTGTGGTATAGACCATAAATTTTAATAGTTTTGTGACAAAAAGTACAGACCGGCGATCCATATGAAGAAACGAAAGAACCTGCCATGTGCGTGTAATCCGGTACATATGTGATATATATCGTGGTTGAATGGTCGAGGAGAAAATAAGCAAGTGAACAGTTGGCAAAATGGCCACGGAAGTACCAGTTTGGCCGGTTCCATTTATACCTTGACCGTCAGCTGGTATGTGGTGAAGGAAACCGGTGCCGGGCAGATCTTGGGGGGGCGGAAATGGGGTTTATGACCACGTTTTCGATCGGTTTGACACCGGTATCCCACGGCGTGTTTACCATTTTTTTGAATGAGGGATTGCCTGTTTCCTTGATGCTGATTATTTGCGGAAGTTGCATTGCGCTCTTTCAAGGGCTGATTATCGCTGTCATAAAAGGGATTCGTGCAGTGGATTAATGGGTCTTTAACGTGTTATGCCCGCAAGAACGGGGGCCGGCGCGAACCCATTCCCTGTAATGAGAAAACGATATCGAATGAGGAAGATACAATGCCGATTTCAGAAATGATCAAAAACTTTACTGGATCAGTTTGCTTGGCGGTTCCCTGTTCGCAAGAAAGAGAGTTTGGCAAAGGATGAAGCCGGTTTGGAAGCTGAAGGAAGCGTTGAGAAAGCAGAAGTTCAATCTTGAGCAGATAAAGAAAGACCCTTGCTGCACAGGAAGTGGCAGGGTTCTTTCTTGCAGGATGCGTGGAATTTTTAATTCTCATGAATGAAAGAATGGAAATAAAACAAACGCGTTGAAGAAAGAAATGAAATATAGTAACATGAATCCACTCGGGCAGAAAATTATGAATTGAAGCCGGAAGGGGATGATGTCGGATGAGTTCCAAGAAGACTGTGTCGCAGAGCGAAGATTTTTCAGTATGGTACATAGAGACGATCAAAAAAGCGGATTTAATGGATTATTCGCCGGTCCGGGGGTGCATTGTTTTTAAACCGGCCGGATATGCGCTTTGGGAAGCGATTCAAAAAGAACTGGATGCCCGGCTGAAAGAAACGGGCCATGAAAATGCCTACTTCCCCTTGTTTATCCCGCAAAGTTTTTTCGAGAAAGAAAAGGAGCATGTGGAAGGGTTTAATCCGGAATTGCCTTGGGTGACGGAAGCCGGGGGTGATCCGCTGGAGGAAAAGTTGGCGATCCGCCCGACCTCGGAAACCATGATCGGACACATGTTTTCCAAATGGGTGAAATCGTACCGGGACTTGCCTTTGCTCATGAATCAGTGGTGCAACGTGGTCCGTTGGGAAAAACGTACGTTGCCGTTTTTGAGGACGAGCGAGTTTTTGTGGCAGGAAGGGCATACCGCTCATGCCACCGAACAGGAAGCCAAAGAAGAAACGTTTAAAATTTTGGATTTGTACGCGGAGTTTATTGAAAGCGGTTTGGCGATTCCCGTTGTCCGCGGAGAGAAAACACCTTCGGAAAAGTTTGCCGGGGCGGTTCACACCTATTCCGTGGAAGCTATGATGAAAGACGGAAAGGCGCTCCAGGCCGGAACTTCCCATTATATGGGGCAACGCTTTGCGAAAAGTTTCGATATCCAATTTACGGATGCAAACAACCAATTGGCGTATGCATACACCACTTCCTGGGGAGTGAGCACCCGCTTGATCGGGGCATTGATCATGGTTCACGGCGACGATCAAGGATTGGTGCTGCCGCCGCGCATTGCCCCGACACAGGTCATCATCATCCCGATCGGTGCGAAAGGCGAACGGGAGCGTGTGCTGTCTTATGCCGCACAAATCCTGGATCGATTCAAAGCGAAGGGAATCCGGGTGAAACTGGACGACCGGGATAACTACAGTCCCGGATGGAAATTTAACGAATATGAAGCGAAAGGCATCCCGCTTCGCATGGAAATCGGGCCCCGGGATGTCAATCAGGATCAGGTCGTGCTCGCACGAAGGGACACGTTGGAAAAAATCACGGTTCCGACCGCGGAAGTTTTGGAGACGGTCGATCGTCTGTTCAATGAGATTCAGGAAAACTTGTATCAACAAGCGAAAGCCAATTTTGACCGGAACACCCACATGGCAGAAACCCTTGAAGCATTGACGGATATTATCCAAACCAAGCGCGGTTTTGTCTTGTCCGGCTGGTGCGGCGATGACCGTTGTGAAGCCAAAGTGAAGGAAGAAAGCGGTGCCGTCAGCCGCAACATTCCTTTTGATCCCCCGGAAACCATGAAAACATGTGTCGCATGCGGAGAGAAAGCCAAATACACCGTCTGGTTTGCCAAGTCTTATTAATTGCCGGCACCCTGCTGCAAATAAAGTGGCAGGGGATTTCTTATGAAATGGGAAGGAACGGGGGGAGATGTGCCATGAACGAAAAAAGACCGAGGCTCGTCATTGCCGGAACGGGGAGCGGAGTGGGCAAAACGACGGTGACCCTTGGTTTGATGGCGGCGTTTCAAAAGCGGGGGCTCAAGGTGCAGGGATTTAAGGCCGGGCCGGATTATATTGATCCGGGTTACCATACGGCGATCACCGGGCGCCCTTCCCGCAATCTGGATACCTGGATGGTGCCGCCGGAGAACATGGTGGAGATTTTTCTCAATGGCAGCCGGGATGCTGATCTTTCCATCGTAGAAGGGGTCATGGGACTGTATGACGGCAAAGATCCTTTGAGCGACAAGGGGAGCACGGCGGAGATTGCCATTTTGTTGCAAAGCCCGGTGATCTTGGTGGTGGATGTCTACAGTTTGGCGCGCAGTGCGGCGGCGGTGGTGAAGGGTTATCAGGGGTTGAATCCGTCTGTGCCCGTGGCCGGAGTGATTGCCAACCGGGCCGGAGGGGAAGGACATTTTCAGCTTGTCAAATCTGCAATTGAAAAAGAGTGCGGCATTCCGGTTTTCGGTTGGCTTCCCCCGGATCCGTCCGTTGACATCCCGGAACGCCATTTGGGTTTAATCCCCGCCCTTGAACGGGGGGAAATGGTTCCCCTGTTTGACCGGTTGGCAGAGCTCATGGAAAAAGGAGTGGATTTGGACGGTTTAAAGAAGGTTGCCGGGAATGCCCCTTTGCTTGCCGGGCCCGGGCGTCGGCTTTTTTCGCAAAAATGGATGGAACCACATTCCGTCATCATCGCAGTGGCAAAAGATGCGGCTTTTCATTTTTATTACCCGGAAAATCTGGAGTTGCTGAAGCAGTACGGAGCCCGGCTGCAGTTTTTCAGCCCGCTCAAAGGCGAACCGGTGCCGGAAGAAGCCGATGGATTGATCGTGGGTGGCGGGTTCCCGGAAGAGTTTGTGCGGGAATTATCCGCAAATGAGGAAGTGAAACGTTCTTTCCGGGAAAACATCACTAGAGGCATGCCGACATATGCCGAGTGTGGCGGATACATGTACTTGACCGAGGCGATCGTGGATCGGGAAGGGAAGAAACATCCGATGACGGGCGTGATCCCGGCCGTGGTCCGGATGAATGACCGATTGACGGCGCTGGGGTACCGGGAAGTGGAAGCCGTGACAGACAACCTGTTGCTCAAGCAAGGGGAGAAAGCGCGTGGACATGAATTTCACTATTCCACGCTGGCGATGCAGAAAGAGCAGGATGCTTGGGCTTATAAAATCCGCGGGCATGCCGGCAACAAGCGGGAAGGATATGCACGGGGAAATCTTTTGGCCGGGTATACCCATCTCCATTTTGCTTCCAACCCTTCTGTGGCCAAACGTTTCATTGTGGCTTGCCGAAACTACCGGGACAGCAAGAAGGGGTAAGCGCATCATGGTGTGTTGCTTGCCCCGTCTTCTTTTCCAGGGTGAACCCTGAAGAACCATCACTGATTGACATCATAAGTAATTTTTGGTATCATTATTTCCGAGTAAACAGATGTGAAATATATAATTATCCGACCAGATCACTGGAGGTTCCTGTATCCCGGCTTTTACGGCCGGATTGGGACCTCCTTTTTTGTTTGGAAATCCCGTTGAAAGGAGCAGGTGCCATGTCTGGATTCATTTCCGGAGATTCCCGTCCGCTCAAGTTTGAAAACCGGGAAGATCATGTCGGTCCGCGCCATTTACGCCGTTTGCCGGAAGGAACAAAGGAGCGCCCTTATACCCTGTTCAAAGTGAAGCCGCTCACGCCGGTAATCGGTGCTGAAATTGCCGGGGTCAACTTGAGCGGGCCTGTCACACCGGAGCTGCAAGCCGAATTGAACCGGGCGCTGCTTGAGTGGAAGGTGCTTTTCTTCCGAAATCAAAACGTCACCAGTGAACAACTGAAAGTTTTTGCACGGTTATGGGGAGAACTGGAGGTTCACCCTTTTTTGCCGCAAGGCGAGTCCAAGGAATTTGTCCGGTTTGCCAGGGATCAAAAGCAAGCCGGATACGAAAATATCTGGCATACCGATGTGACTTTCCGGCCCCGTCCGGCAAAAGCTTGCCTGTTGAAAATGATCAAGGTTCCGCCGGTTGGGGGCGATACACTGTGGGCAGACATGGGAGCCGCCTATGACAATTTACCCGACAAGATCAAGGAGAGCATCGACGGGCTGACCGCCATTCACGACTTTACCCCGGCTTTCAGCGATTTCATGACAAAAGAAGAATTGGCGGAAAAACAAGCCGAATTCCCTCCTGTGGAACACCCGGTGGTCCGGACCCATCCGGAAACCGAGCGCAAAACTTTGTTTGTGAATCCGTCCTTTACAACCCGGATCGTCGGGATGAAACCAGAAGAGAGCGAGGCATTGCTGCAATATTTGTTTCGGCAGGCGCAGATTCCCGAGTACCAAGTCCGTTTTCGCTGGGAAGAAAACACGATCGCTTTCTGGGATAACCGGGCCACTCAACATTACGCGGTTTCCGACTATTATCCCAATCCCCGCCAAGCCGAACGGGTGGCCATCGTTGGCGACCAGCCGTATTAAAAGAGGGAACTTTCCCTCTTTTTTATTTGTCCATGTAACGATTGGAGATAATCTGTTGGTCGTGAACTGTAACGTGAAATCGGTGGATTGTTGCCGGATATGGAAAATAACAGGCACTAAAACAAAACATCCCCGCTTAAGTCACTGGACTCAGTGAAGTTTCGAGCGGGGTTGTTTTATGTTTATGGAAATTATCAGGGGTTCTCTTTATTCAATTCTTTCACTGTTTCACCTTCGATTAATCTGGGTTGATAATAGGTTTGGTAAGGTAAATCCTTTTTACCCTGTAATTTCTTAATAATCCAATTGGCAGCATCATAACCCATTTGTTCTTGCGGGTGTGTCAATGTCGTCAGCTTAATAAAAGAGGTTTTGGCGAGAAAAGAATTGTCCTGACCAATAATTGACAATTTGTCCGGAACCGGGATGTCAAGTTGTCTGCATACATTTACCAATTCAAATGCGACCTCGTCATTGTAGCAGACAATGGCCGTCAATTCATTCAGATGTTTGTTCAGGAAATCTTTTAAGTTCATGCCCAAAGCCGGCTTTGTCTCTGTATTGAATGATAAGACCAACTCCGGCTGAAAAGGGAGTCGGGCTTCCTCGAGCGCTTTGATATACCCCTTCATTCTGTGCTTACCCTGTAAATCATCCATTTTTGCAATGAGTCCGATTTGCGTGTGTCCTTTGGAAATCAATTCGTTGGTTGCAAGATAACTGGACTGTACATCATCCAGACAAAGAAAAGGGACATCCAATTCATTGTAATAAGCATTGATCATAATAAACGGAACGTTTTGTTTCTTTAATGACAAGTAGTATGAAATATTGGGATTGTACAAGTTGCTTTTGGTGGGTTCGACGATCAATCCGTCGATGCCCGAAGACAACATCATTTCCAAGGCTTTTTTTTCTTGTTCGATCTCATTATTGGTGCTGGCCAGCAGCAATGAATAGTTATCCTCATTCAGTCTTCTTTCGATGCCCCGAATGATGGAAGGAAAAATGTAATCCGAAATATAGGTTGTGATCACCCCGATGGTTTTTTGATTTGAGTGGGCCCCCGACTTTATTTGGAACTGATTGCTGACATAGGTTCCGGACCCCTTGCTGCTTCTTAAAAAGCCTTCCTTTGACAGTTCCAAAATGGCTTTTCGCACAGTGTGCCGGCTGACTTTGTATATTTCCTGCAAGGCTGACTCCGTGGGGATTTGTTCTCCAACACTGTATTCCCCGGAAAGAATTTTACTTTTGATGTCATCGATGATTGCTTGATACTTTGGTTTCATATTACCACTGCTCCTGAAAGTTGTTTGTGCTTTGCTTCCGTTTTAAAAATTTGTATGGACATATCTTAACATGATGTGAAATGAATCGAAAGCAGTTAAACAATTGGTGCGAACAAATTTCCAATAATCGTAATCGGCGTCATTCATTTCGTTTGTTAATACATAAATATAAATGAGAATATCATTTATTTTGTAGAAGATGTATGCACATATTTTGTTTAAGATTGACATATGTACGTATAAAAAATATACTTACCTTAAAAGCGCTCCCCGGTGATTGTTTTTAACCATTGATTTTAAGTCGGAAACCGGAGGGATGAAATTGTTGGAACAGCTGAAAGAAGAAGTGCTTCAAGCCAATTTGCAATTGGTTGAACACGGGCTGGTGAAATATACTTGGGGGAATGCAAGTGCGATTGATCGTGAAAGCGGTTTATTTGTGATCAAACCCAGTGGTGTTGATTATGCAACGATGAAGCCCGGTGACATGGTGGTGGTTGATTTGGAAGGCAATGTGGTTGAAGGTAAGCTGAAGCCTTCATCGGACACACCCACTCACGCGGTGCTCTATAAGCATTATGAGAAAATTGGCGGGATTGTGCATACGCATTCGACATGGGCAACCATCTGGGCTCAGGCAGGTTTGGATGTTCCCGCGATGGGAACCACGCATGCAGATACATTCCACGGTTCCATTCCATGCGCCCGTTTTCTGACGCCAAAAGAAATTGAACGCGGGTATGAAACAGAAACGGGAAACGTGATTATTGAAACATTTGAAGAACGGGGATTGGATATCTTGGCCGTTCCCGGGGTTTTGTTAAAAGGACATGGTCCGTTTACATGGGGGAAAGATGTAAGATCGGCGGTCATGCATAGTGTCGTGCTTGAAGAAATTTCAAAAATGAATTTCTTTACACAAGAATTAAATCACTTTGCGAAAGAATTGCCGAAACATATTTTAGATAAGCACTATTATAGAAAACACGGAAAAAATGCCTATTACGGACAAAATTAAAAGAAAAGAAAATAAAGAAAAGAGGGGTACGATGTCAACGCCAAAAAGACGGGAATTTTGGTTTGTCGTGGGTTCGCAACATCTCTATGGGGAAGAAACGCTGGCCCGGGTGAAAGCGCATGCACAAACCATTACGGATGAATTGAATGAAAGCGGTTTATTGCCGTACCCGATTGTGTTGCAAGACCTGGCCGTGAGTGCCGACAAAATCACGAACATCATGAAAGAAGTCAATTATCGGGATGAAGTTTGCGGAGTGATCACATGGATGCATACGTTTTCACCCGCAAAAATGTGGATTCGCGGGACAAAATTATTGCAAAAACCATTGCTTCATTTAGCAACACAATTCAATGAAAGCATTCCTTGGGAAACGATTGACATGGATTTTATGAACCTGAATCAGGCGGCGCATGGCGACCGTGAATATGGTTTCATTAATGCCCGCTTGAAAAAACAAAATAAAGTGGTTGTCGGATACTGGAAACGTGAGGAAGTACAGAAGCAAATCGCGGAATGGATGGATGTGGCAGTTGCTTATAACGAAAGCTTCCAGATTAAAGTAGCCCGTTTTGGCGACAACATGCGCAATGTTGCGGTAACCGAAGGGGATAAAATCGAAGCGCAGATTCAATTTGGGTGGACTGTTGATTACTATGGCATCGGCGATCTTGTTCAAGAGGTGAATGCCGTCAAAGATGAGGAAGTTGATGCCTTATTTGAAGAGTATGCAAACCTTTATGAATTTGATTACGGGACGTACAGCAAGGAAGATTGGGAGAAAAGCGTGAAAGTTCAGGCGCGGTATGAAATAGCCATCAAGCGCTTTTTGGATGAGCGGGGTTACAATGCTTTCACAACAAATTTCGAAGATTTGCACGGCATGAAACAACTTCCGGGGCTTGCCGTACAGCGTCTGACGGCCCAAGGATACGGCTTTGCCGCCGAAGGGGATTGGAAGACGGCGGCACTCAACCGGTTGCTCAAAATCATGAGCCGCAACGGTTCAACCGGTTTCATGGAAGATTACACGTATGAATTGGCGAGCGGTCAAGAGTATGTGCTTCAATCCCATATGTTGGAAGTGGATCCTGCGCTGGCAAAAAACAAACCGAAAATTGTTGTAGCTCCCTTGGGAATAGGCAATCGTGAGGATCCGGCCCGTTTGGTGTTTGACGGCAAGGCGGGGGATGGTGTTGTTGTTTCAATGGCGGACTTCGGTACGCATTTCAAATTGTTGATCAATGAAGTTTCTGCATTTGAGCCAACCGTTCCTGCGCCAAAACTTCCGGTGGCCCGTGTGCTTTGGCGCGTCAAGCCGAATTTTCGTGACGGGGTTCAGGCTTGGATTGAGAACGGAGGCGGGCACCATACCGTGGTTTCGCTGGATTTAACAACGGATCAAATCGTCACTTATGCAAAACTTGTGGGTGCAGAATACGTGGTGATCAAGTAATCACAGCTTCCGGGGAATCGGATTCCCCGGAAGGGATCCTTCTTGAAAAAGGGGATCTTGGTCACTTTCCCGTTCATGTTTCAGGGAAAACAAGGCCAAACACATTTTTGAAAACGTTTTACCCATGATTGATGCATGAAGGAAAGGGAAGTCAATAAGTGGTCAACATGAGGAGGAACAGGCATGGCAAATGACAAGAAAATTCCCGGTGGCTTTATCTATTTTTTCGGGGCTTTCGGTGGCATCCTCTTTGGTTACGATATCGGTGTGATGACGGGGGCTTTGCCTTTTTTGGAACATGATTGGAACCTGCAAAACAATGCCGGTGCAATTGGTTGGATCACTTCTTCTCTGATGTTTGGGGCGATTTTTGGAGGGGCTTTGGCCGGACAACTTTCAGACCGTTTGGGACGACGAAAAATGATTTTAATTGCTTCCCTGGTTTTTGTCGTTGGTTCTGTTTTGTCAGGGATTGCCCCGCACAATGGAATCTATTTTTTGGCCGGTGTCCGGATTTTATTGGGACTGGCTGTCGGAGCCGCTTCAGCGCTGGTCCCGGCTTATATGTCGGAAATGGCACCGGCGAAATTGCGCGGCCGTTTGTCCGGAATTAACCAAACAATGATCGTTTCCGGGATGTTGCTATCATATATTGTTGATTATTTATTGAAAGATTTATCCGTAACCATGGCTTGGCGTCTGATGTTGGGGATGGCCGCCCTGCCCGCTTTGATTCTGTTTATCGGTGTTTTGCGGCTGCCGGAGTCCCCCCGTTTTCTGATAAAAAACAACAAACTGAATGAAGCCCGCAAAGTATTGGGATATATTCGTCAGGACCCGGAACAAATCGAATCCGAAATAAAACAAATTCAAGAAACCGTGATCGAGGAAAAAAAGGCAAATCAAAAAGCATCATGGAGCACGCTTTTTCAGAGTAAATATCGTTATTTGGTCATTGCCGGTGTCGGGATTGCCGCGTTTCAACAATTTCAGGGCGCGAACGCCATTTTCTATTACATTCCCTTGATTGTGGAAAAAGCAACAGGGCATGCGGCAAAATCCGCATTAATGTGGCCGATTATTCAAGGGATCATTCTTGTATTGGGTTCCCTTGTATTCCTGTTGATTGCGGATAAATTTAACCGTCGAGCTTTATTGATGACCGGCGGAACCATCATGGGATTGTCTTTTATTTTCCCGGTTGTGATGAATGTGTTGGTTCCAAATGCAAATCCGATGATGATCGTTGTTTTTTTGAGTATATATGTAGCCTTTTATTCATTTACTTGGGCTCCGTTGACCTGGGTGATCGTAGGGGAAATTTTCCCGCTGTTAATCCGCGGGCGGGCATCCGGATTGGCTTCATCTTTTAACTGGATCGGTTCTTTTTTGGTGGGACTGTTGTTCCCGATCATGACGGCTTCGATGTCTCAAGAAGCTGTATTTGCAATCTTCGGGTTGATTTGTTTACTCGGCGTTTTATTTATCCGCACACGCGTTCCGGAAACACGCGGCCATACTTTGGAGGAGATTGAGAAATTTGAGAAAGGCACCAAAAGATTGGGGTGAGTGAAGTGAACTTGGTTAAAGTTTCTGAGGCCATTCGACAAGGGGATGTCACGTTAGGCATTGAATTGGGATCGACGCGTATCAAAGCCGTACTGGTGACGGATGATTTTCATACTATTGCGACGGGTAGTTATGTCTGGGAGAATAAATTTGAAAATGGAATTTGGACGTATGCATTGGATGAAGTATGGGAAGGAATTCGAAGCAGTTATGCGCAGCTTGCCGAAGAAGTCCGGAGCAAGTACCAGGTCACGCTCACCAAGATCGGCGCCATCGGTGTCAGTGCCATGATGCACGGATATTTGGCTTTTTCGAAAAACGGAGAATTGTTAACCCCGTTTCGAACTTGGCGTAATAACATCACGGAACAAGCCGCAAACCAATTAACCGACTTGTTTCAATTTAATATTCCGGAACGATGGAGTATTGCCCATCTGTATCAAGCCATCTTAAACAAAGAGCCTCATGTAAAAGACATTCATTTTATTACAACCTTGGCTGGTTATGTTCACTGGAAACTGTCCGGAAAAAAGGTGTTGGGAATCGGGGATGCTTCGGGGGTTTTCCCCGTAGACGAAGTTACCGGAACTTATTCTGCCGATTTTTTAAAACGATTTGAGAGTTTGGAAAATGTGACGTCTTACCCATGGAAAATCAAAGAGATTTTGCCGGAAGTTTTAAAAGCAGGTGAGTACGCAGGGAGATTGACCAAGGAAGGGGCACGGTTGCTGGATGCCGGCGGCAAGCTCCAAGAGGGCAGTTTGATGGTTCCTCCGGAGGGGGATGCCGGAACCGGGATGGTCAGCACCAACAGTGTTCGTAAACGGACAGGAAATATATCAGTCGGAACCTCCGCTTTTTCCATGATTGTTTTGGATAAACCATTGAAAAAAGTTTACAGAGATGTCGACATCGTCATGACACCTGATGGCACCCCTGTGGCAATGATCCATACCAACAATTGCTCATCGGATATTGATGCTTGGGCCAATCTGTTTAAAGAGTTTGCAGAATGCCTGGGTGTGGATATAAATACGAATAAATTATATGAAACATTGTTTCAGGCTGCAGCCAAGGCGGATTGCGATGCGGGGGGATTGGTCAATTACAGTTATTTGTCGGGGGAAAATATTACCAGAATGCCTGCCGGACGCCCGCTTTTTGTCAGGAATCCCGACAGCACGTTTACCTTGCCAAATTTTGTTCTGGCACAGTTGTATGCAGCCTTGGCCCCGTTAAAAATCGGGATGGATATTCTGAAAAAGGAAGAGCAAATCGAAACAAAATTCTTTATCGCCCAAGGAGGTCTGTTTAAAACGCCGGGCATTGCCCAGCAAGTTCTGGCCAACGCTTTGAATACCCCAATTGCAGTAATGAGTACAGCGGGGGAAGGCGGAGCTTGGGGGATGGCTTTGCTCGCGATTTTCGCCAAACGAAAAGATCGGTATCAAAATTTGGAGGACTTTTTGGACCGGGAAGTTTTTGCAAACCTTGAAAGCACCATCTTATCTCCGGAGCCTGAAGGAGTTTCCGGATATGAAGCTTTTATCGAACGATATCAAAAGGGTTTGCCCGTTGAATCGATGGCAATCAAATGCCTTCCATAGCAATAACAATGAAAAGCATTTCTTCAACAGGGTTGAGGAAATGCTTTTTTTCTGCAGCCGGTTTTCTCGGCCGATTACGGATTTTCGGATCAATATGCCGGCTTGCGTTGGGGGACTTTTTTTCTTTGCACATTCAGTGCCGTCACAGTTTTCATTGGCGGGAGCGAAGAGAGCATCGTTTTATAAAAGGGAAAAAGAATGAAAATGTGCAATAATGAAACGAAACATGATCGCAAAAGAGAGGTGTAACAAGATGAAGGCCATCATGCTGCAAGGAACGGCTTCCGATGTCGGAAAAAGTGTGATATGCACGGCTTTTTGCCGTTATTTTTTTGAAGAAGGTTTTCGGGTGGCTCCGTTTAAGTCGCAAAACATGGCTTTAAATTCGTATGTGACACGGGATGGAGGGGAAATCGGCCGGGCACAGGGCATTCAGGCGGAGGCGGCGGGAATTGAACCCACGGTCGATATGAACCCGGTACTTCTGAAGCCCACAGGAGAAATGGTGTCGGAAGTGATTTTGCACGGGCGCCGTTTTGCCGAACTCCGTGCCGGTTCGTTCCATCATGCACTGGATTCGATTCTGGCTTCCGTTCAACAGTCGTTGAACCGGTTATCCCGGGATTATGACGTTCTGGTGATGGAAGGAGCAGGGAGTCCGGCGGAGATTAATTTGAAAGAGCGGGATATCGCGAACATGTGGACGGCCCGGATGGCGGATGCGCCGGTTTTGCTGATCGCCGACATTGACCGCGGGGGCATGTTCGCTTCGGTTGTGGGCACCTTGGAATTGCTGGAGCCGGACGAGCGGCGGCGGGTGAAAGGCATCATCATCAATAAATTCCGTGGAGACAAATCATTATTGGAACCGGGAATCCGATGGCTGGAACAGCGAACCGGGATCCCGGTTTTGGGTGTCCTTCCTTATGTGGAGGTTGGTATCGATCCGGAAGATTCCCTGTCGCTCACCGAACTGGCGTTAAAAGGAAACCAAAAAGAAACGGCCGATCTGGATGTGGCCGTGATCCGTTTTCCCCGTATTGCCAACTTCACGGATTTTTCCCCGCTCATGGATCATCCGGATTTGTCTGTCCGGTTTGTAAAAGCGGCCCGGGAACTGGGAAGACCAGATGTCATCATTCTGCCCGGGACGGAAAATCCGAAAGAAGATTTTGCCTGGCTGAAAAAGACCGGACTGGAAGAAAAAATCCGGGTGTTAAAAATACAAGGAAGTTCGGTTATCGGGATCGGCGGAGGCTTTCCCATGTTGGGGACGAAATGGGTTTATCCTGATTGTGAGTCCGAACGCGAAGAGGCCGGTTTGGGGCTTCTTCCCATGGAAATACAATGGAATTTCAACACACCAACCAGCCGGAGCCAAGCAAAACCTTTGGCCGCTTGGGGAGGACCGGACCCGGTGGAAGGATATGAGATTCATTCCGCCCGCCCCCGGAAAGCCGCGGGAGTTTCTCCACTGTTTGAGCTGTCCGACGGCCGGTTCGACGGCGCGGTTTCCGAAGACGGAGAAGTGTGGGGAACCGGACTTCACGGCGTTTTTGACAATCCTTCCTTTACCGTGCATTGGATCTGCCATCTCCACTTGAAAAAAGGGTTGCCAAAACGGAAACAAACGATGAAACGAAGAAGGGAAGAAAGGGAAAAGATTTACTCTTTGCTGGCGCAATGGATCCGTGAACACATGGACATGGAACAAGTGAAAAAGATCATGGGACTTTGCAGGGACAAAGACGACAGGGAGTGACGGGATTTTAATAAATCGGAGGATTAAGATGGAGAAATGGTATAAGAAAGTAAATATGGATGCGAAAGCGGCTTATTATTTGGTCTTATCTGAGAAGGTCCTCGATAAATTAGCCGGATATGACTGGTTTTCCACTGTGAGAAAATCCATGGATATGTGTTGGGAGTGGACAGAGAATAAAAAGGGTGATTCCTATCTCATGTACTTGGAATT
Source organism: Thermoactinomyces intermedius (assembly GCF_013912365.1). Classification (NCBI taxonomy): domain Bacteria; kingdom Bacillati; phylum Bacillota; class Bacilli; order Caryophanales; family Thermoactinomycetaceae; genus Thermoactinomyces; species Thermoactinomyces intermedius. The sequence goes on along the minus strand of NZ_JACETT010000047.1, from coordinate 58,102 downwards.
GGCTGATGAAGATAAGGGATTTTATATTATTGGACTGGAATATGACGATTTCGAAGAAGGCTCGCAGGAAGAATTTATCTATTGGTGCCTTTTTTTGGCTGTTTCTTATACCGTAAAGCAAGCACTCCTCTTTGAAAAAAGAGAACATGAAGCCCCTCAGGAAATACAACCCATCGATGATGAATATATGGAGAAAGCGTTTATGCAAAATATCCGAAAAGTAAACGGCTGCCAAGAAGAATGGTTCAAACGCTTAAAAGAGTACCTGCTGAAAAATCACCCGGCCGGAAGTGACAAAGAGAACCAAAGAGAAGAATTGTTGAAGTTGATTGCATAAAATAATAAAAAAATTCCGCTCTCTTCAATGGAGCGGAATTTGTTTTTATAATCCTGGTTGAGGAGGGGCTCATGATGATTTGGTATGAAAACATAACTGACGATGCCAAAGTGGCTTATGTATTGTCTTTGACAGAAGAGATTGCGGAACAAACAAAAGATTATGAATGGTACAGACTTATTCGGAGATTATTGAAGATGTGTTGGGAATGGGTGGAGGAGAAAAAACATAGTGCCGATGATATCTATTATGAATTTGACGATGAAGATGATGCGATGGTTTACATAGAGTGTTACCCGGAAGTTAAATCCAATCCACAATTAAAATATCTTTGTTTCTGTATATTTGACGGTTTTTGTTATGCCATTTGGAAAGCGTATCAATACGAAGGGGAGAAATCAGTGCCACAGTATTTTGAAAGCGAAAGTGATTTGTCGATTCAGGAGTTTACAGAAAAGATAACAAAAATAGACGGCTGCCAAGCAGAATGGGCAGAGCGTTTAAAGGAATACCTGCTGAAAAATCACCCGGCGGGCAGTGACAAGAAGATCCAAAGAGAAGAGTTGTTGAAGTTGATTGCATAAATGAAAAGAATCCCGCTCCTTCTTCAACAGAGTGGGATTTATTTTTTTCCATGGTTTTTAATTGACGGATCTTTGCTATACAGAAGTGACCTTTAAACCGTGCAACAGCAATTTAGTCCAATGATTGAACCTTCCTGCAATAAGCAGGTTTATTTCGGCTTATTTTTTATCGCAATTGTCATCAACAAATTCATGCACTATTTATAAAAATTTATATATAAATATAATTGCCAAGGAGAATAATACTTTTTAAAATTATTAATTGTTTCCTGTACAATATATTTAGAGAAATAAGAAAGGAGGAAACGGGGTTACGGATTTTCGTACCCGTCGAAGATATGGGAAAATATTTTGTACGGTTTCTCCTTTTGTTGCTGATCGTCTCGGTGGGAACAGCCTTCTGGGTTCATGACCTTGTACATGCTGACGGGGGAATTAATATTCCTGAAATTAACGAAGATTTCGATCAATTCGAACAAAAAGACCCGGTTCAGAAGGAACAACCGGTCTCATCCCCTCCGGTTGAAAAAAAGAAAGGAATTGTGGATAAGTTTACCGAATCATTGTCAAAGGTTGGAGATTGGTTCGGGGACAAAATTTCAGGAGCATGGGAATGGACCAAAGAGAAAGCGGCTGCCTTTTGGGATTGGTTCACCGAGATTTGCTCCAAAATGGCAGAAGTTGTGATTGATACGCTGTCATCGGCTTGGGAATGGGTGAAAAAATATAAAGAATATATTGCTTTTGCCGTCGTTTTAGTGGTTGGTGTTGTATTATGTCTTTTTCCGCTCACGTCTGGATTGGGTGCGGCCATTTTGTGGGGAATGGGTATATCCTTCTTGGTCAGTGCCGTTTTAAATGGCGGGATTAATAAGAACACTTTCTTGGAGGCGGCCATTGGCGGCATTTTGGGATTGGTTGGAGGAGGTATCACGGCAGGAGCTTCCCGGGCATTGACGAGCGGCATCGGGCAAAAGCTGATCATGGGTGCCAAGAATTCCAAAGTCTTGGGGTCTGTTCTGCAAGGAGGACAGAAACTGGTCTCCAAATTGCCGGCACCTCTGCAAAAAGTGTTTGGCAAAGGCGGATTCCTCGGATCGGTCGAGGGTGCCGGAACCAGTGTGACAGACGATATCCTGCATGGGCGGAAGATCAATTGGAAAAATGCCATTTTGGCAGGAGTTTTTGGAGCCGGCTCCGTCGCCGTGGTTCACTTTGCCCAACCAGCGATCAATAAAGCTGTTCAGCAATTGGAACCGGTTCTGGCCAAAACCCCGATTGTCAAAAATATTTTCAACAAAGTTGACGATTGTTTTGCTGTACAGCCAACCAGAGGGTACCATGCTTTGTTCTTGGCGACAAATATTAAATGTGATTATTCAGGCATAACAGACATTCTGAAAGAAGACTTGAAAAATTTGAGAGGAAAAGTAGGTCATAATAAACATACCCTTGCTGTTGCCAGAACAGATGTTAAAGGATTGGAAGATCGATTGTTTAAAGGTGCTTCGCCTGGTGCCATAAAAAAAGCATCAAAAGAAGCCGGGTTAGTTCCTTTGGATGAAAAATATCCAAACAGATCAATTAAGTCACCGTTTGATAGTCCGCAAATGTCTAGACATGCTGAAGAATATGTCATGGCTGAATTTGAAGCTGCAGTAAAAGAGGCTAAATTAAATCCAAAAGAAGTATCTGGAAAGCTATATATCCATCAATCAAACCCTAGAGGAGCATGTCCGGCATGTATTGCGGGAATTACAAACCCTGATGCAAAGAGCGGTATATTCTTGGAATTTAGCAAGATGTATCCTAAGCTTGAAATAGTAGTTACATCGGAAATAGTAGAAGGAAAAAAAGCTGTTGGAAGACAATTCTTTAGATTGAAAAATGGTAAATATATTGAATGAAAATCAGGAGGTTTCCTGGGATGGAATGGATTGAGAATGTGAGTTCAGAAGCAAAAGTGGCTTTTCTGCTGACATTAACAGAGAAAATCATGCATAAAATAGAAAATTATAAATGGTATGGCTTGGCCAGAAGAACCATGGATATGTGTTGGGAATGGCTGGAAGAGAAAAAGCATAGTGGAGATGAACTTTATTTGAAAATAGACAATGATGTGGATGGATTAGCACATATCAAAGGGGTGGCGTTTGTCGATGATCAACCGGACCCTCAAGAAAAGGCGCTGTGGTTTTGTGTAACACAGGCGGCGTTTTATGTTACATGGCAGGCTTATGAATATGAAGAGGAAGAATATGTTCCACAGGCGATAGAAATGACAGATGATGAAGTAATTGATTGGTTCATGGAAAAAATAGTGAAAGTAGACGGCTATCAGGAAGAATGGGCGGAACGCTTAAGAGAGTACCTGCTTAAAAACCACCCGGCAGGCAGTGACAAGAAGATCAAAAGAGAAGAATTGTTGAACTTGATTGCATAATTCCGTGGAGGTAAAAAGACCCGCTCCAGAAAAAAGAAAAGGGAGCGGGTTATTAGTTTTGTTAAAGATAACAGTTGGGCTTTGTTTCTAATGAATTATATTTCCAAAAGTGTTAAGGGAATTTTACTTACAAATTGGATATGGCTTTTTGTGTATTAACTAGGTTAGTTTTATGAAATCGGATCATGGATCCTCATTCCATCGCAGATTTGATCTTGGGAGAAGATATCTGGGAAGATTATGATTTGGTGGATGAAATTGCGGAGCAACCATACCGGTTCCCCTTATTTGAATTAGGCAATGACTTGATTTGAGCCAAGAGAGAAAAGAAGAAATTCATCTGTTTGACTATGCTTGGATAATTATTGAGGATTCCACTAAAGATTTTGTGCGTAAGAAGTTGAGGAAATTATAAATTATCTATCAAGACATAAAATCACAAAAGGAGTTTTTTCAGGATGGAATGGCTTGAAAATGTCAGTTCAGACGCAAAAGTGGCTTATCTCTTGACCTTGACAGAGAAAATGATGCATCAAACCGAAAAATACCATTGGTATGGTTTGGCAAGAAGAGCCATGGATATGTGTTGGGAATGGCTGGAAGAGAAAAAGCATCATGCAGATGAGCTTTATTTGAGATTGGATAATGAAGATGGTGATGGGTTAATTCATATCGAAGGGGTAGATTTTGTAGATGATCAACCTGATCCTCAAGAAGAAGCAATGTGGTTTTGTGTAACGACGGCTTTGGCTTATGTTACATCTCAGGCTTATGAATACGAAGGGGAAGAATATGTTCCACAGACTGTAGAATTGGTTGATGAGGAAGGGATCGATTGGTTCATGGAAAAAATAGTGAAAGTAGACGGCTACCAAGAAAAATGGTCGGAGCGTTTAAAAGAGTACCTGCTTAAAAACCACCCGGCAGACAGTGGAAAGAAGATCAAGAAAGAAGAATTGTTGAAATTGATTTCATAATTCTGTTTTGGTGATCATAAAAAGACCCGCACCGTTAAAATGGAGCGGGTTTTCGTTTTTGAATTGATCAGCGGTATTGGAAGTGGATGGGAAACGAATTTGGCGGCGAAATGGTTGGGGAGATGATAATCCAAAAAAATATCAAGAAAGGGATTAGGAATGAATTGATTCAAGGCTGCCTAAACAAAAAGGAACCAACTGGGCTGCTAAATATCATGCAAAAGAAATGTACGTCAAATGATGGTCGAAGTTGGTTTGGAAGAACTGGAAGTTATCATCCCGAGCGGGTCTGAAATCTTAAAAGTAGATAAAGAAAAATTAAGAAAGTCTTGGTGATGAAAATGAACAATATTCAACTCCATATTTATAACGAAACAGGCTCAACATTAATGGAAAATCCATCTTGGGATCAAGTAAAAAAAGTGATGAAACAAGTTGATGGAATAAACATTGATTTAATTGGATTAAAGGTGGTTGGCAAAGGGGAGTTAACTTTAATGGGAGGAAATGAGATAAAAGGCCTACGCCTTTATGCTGTTCAATACAGTTCGGAGAACAATTCCATTCATTTGGTAGTGGAAAATATGAGGGTGAAAAATATAGATAAGTATGAATATATTAGCTGCCAACAAACAGGCATTGATTTTCCACGGCGTTTGCTTGTTCCTTTAAACACGGCTATTATTGCATTTGAAGAATTTTATAATTCCGGAAATCTAACGGATAAATTGAAGTGGGTTGACTAGTAAATATTGCGACGAAATAAAGAACTTTATATTTTGAAAGAATTTAAAAACTCATTCCGTTGCAGATTTTATCTTGGGAGAAGATATCTGGGAAGAATGATCAACCGGAATTTTTATAAGCAGAGTTTGGCACATTCCCCGAAAGAGAATCACAAGGAAGTTCATCGAGAAAGCATGATATCTGCCATGAATCAACGGTTTGAGGAATGATACTGCATATCACCTTTTAAATAGCTTGAATGACATACTCTGTTTATAATGCAAATGCAATGGAGGGATATTTAATGAAATGGATAGAATGGGTGAATAATGTCAGGTCAGATGCAAAGGCAGCTTATGCTTTGGCTTTGGTGGAAAAACATATGAGTGAGATTGAAAACTATGATTGGTTTATGATGGTCAGAGAGGCAATTGATATGTGTTGGAAGTGGGTGGAAGAAAAACAGTACAGTGGCGATGATCTTTATGAAACAGCAGATAATGAGGAGGAAGATGGATTGATTTATATTGAAGGAATGTCTTTTGCAGGTGATAATGCATACGGTCCTCAAGCAGAACTGATTTGGTCATGTGCGGTTGATGCTGTGTTATATACTGCCCGCCAGGCGTATGAAATGAAAGGGGAAGCATTTCCACAACCCGTTGGAATCAATGATGATGAATTTATGGATGAAGAGTTTAACCGGAATATAAAAAAGCTAAACGGCTATCAAGTAGATTGGTCGGAGCGTTTAAAAGAGTACCTGCTTAAAAACCACCCGGCAGGCAGTGACAAGAAGATCAAGAAAGAAGAATTGTTGAAGTTGATTTCATAATTCTTTTTTGATCATAAAAAGAGGCCTGCACCGGTTAAAAAGAGGCGTTTTTTCGTTTTGGCTTGATCACCTTGAAGGGGAATCCTGTCATAAGTTATATATCCAATAAGGAAATAATCAGAGTGATGTGAGACTTTTCTTCGAGAATTTAAAAAGTTGGAAAGGCGGGATTTGCCATCGCATGGTATAAACATCTCAGTGAGGATGCAAAAGCGGCTTATGTATTGTGCTTATCGGAAAAGATGTTGGTTTTGACAAGAAAATACTCATGGCATCGCCTGATTCGGAACGTGATGGATATGTGCTGGGAAATGGGTTGAACATCGTAAATACAGTGCGGTGGAGATTTATGACGTGTTTGCTGATGAAGATGATGCACTGGTTTTCATTGAGCACTATCCGGGAGTGGTTGATAATCCTGCACTAAAATCTCTGTTTTTCTGCATATTTGACGGCATTTGTTATGTGATATGGAAAGCGAAAGTGATCAATCCATCGAGCTCTTTATGGAAAAAATCAGAGAAGTGGATGGCTGCCAGGAAGAATGGTCCGAACGTTTAAAGGAATATTTGCTTAAAAACCACCCAGTCGGAAGCGGCAAGAAGATTAAAAGAGAAGAGTTGTTGAAACTGATCTGAAAAAAATTTGATATTTCTAATTTGGAAGAATCTGTATCGATTGTGCTGCCTGGGTTGTTCCACCTTGCTCTTAAATTCCTTCTTTGGGCAAACACAATGTTCATCATGAGGTCCGGTTGATTTTCCAAATCCTTCTGCTCCTACTTATCTCGATTTGATTAGCACTTGTCGAAGACCAGAAAGTCTTTCATAAACATCCCTATTTACTTCCGCTTTTCCGCCTCTTCTTTTAATTGAATAGTCGCAGGCGGATTTCTTTTTGGCGTTGAGTTTACTCAATCTTCAGTTCAATCATGAAACCAATTCTTTGTTCGCTTTATTCATTTATCTCCACGCTTTGAAAAAGGTTTTTATATTGCTTTGCCAAGGGGATCGTCAAAGTATTCAAAAAATGGCACTTCCGCAACTTCATGATGGTTCGTATACTCAACCCTTCAACCAGTGGTTCATCAGAGACGGCTTGATGATCCAGCCATTCATCAAAAGGCTTTTGAAGCCGATCCGTCACCTTGTCTAAAAGAGATATCATCGCTTTAATTTCATGATTATGCCATCCTTCTCTTTAAAACTCTGATTAATTTTCTCTCATTGAATTCAAGCATTTGTTTACCTCCTGATTTTTTAAACTATAATTAATTATACTTATATTTTGGATGATTTTTTATTTTATTATCTTGAAAGTTAGCTTAGGAGGGAGAACTTTTGCTGAGTTTTGATGAAAATCAACTTAAATCTGTTTTGATTGAAGAAGAAGGAATTGAGGAATCGAAAACATCCTTTATCATAGAAAACCTGAAAAAATTGGACGATCTGCTTCAGGAAACGATGGATCAGTGGATGAAGGATCGGAGCATATCTAATTTTAATGTTGAAGGTGTTGATTTAAAGTTCATCATGGAAAAAGGGAAAGTAAATTTTCATAACGCGTTGACCATCATGAACACTTTTTTGTATGATCCGAATTTGGCGAAAACTTATAGAAAAAATCCATACACTTTTTCAGGTCCTATGCGATGAAAAAAGGTTGGCTCATCTCTTTCATTGATTTTTCTTAGCGCATGCCCATCGGAAAATTTGGAAGGGAAGGGTGGTTATCCTTTTCGGATCACTCTCCGAACAACTTCTCTTCCCATGATTCCACCAGCTCTCATCGTCCCTCCGATGACCGCTTGACCGGTATCATGTTTGGAATTCTAAAAGTTGGAAAGGCGGGACTTGCCATCGCTTGGTATGAACATCTCAGTGAGGATGCAAAAGCAGCTTATGTACTGTGCTTATCGGAAAAGATATTGGTTTTGACAAGAAGTTACCCGTGGCATCAATTGATTCGGAACATGATGGATATGTGTTGGGAATGGGTTGAAGGGAAAAAGTATGGTGCAGATGATCTGTATTATCAGTTTGATGACGAAGAAGACGGACTCATTTTTATTGAAGGAGAGAAGGAAGTGGCGGAAAGCCCGCAATTCATGCTCATTCTCCATACGATTCTGGAAGCAATTTGTTACATAATGTGGCAAGCTTATAAGTATGAAAAGAAAGATTATCTTCCGCAAATCCTTGACTTGGTGAGTGATGAATCGATTGAAATGGATTTTATGGCAAAAATAAAGCGAATTCATGGTTATCAAGAAGAATGGTCTGAACGCTTAAAAGAATACTTGCTAAAAAATTACCCTGCCAGAAGTGATAAGCAAATCAAAAGAGAAGAATTGTTGAAGTTAATTTCATAAAGACGATGGAGGATTAAGCATTCAAGATAAATTCAAAGTTTTTTCCAATCCAACTTGGGAAACCGTTTATGAATTTTTGGAAATCATGGATGGATTTGACCGAATCCTTTAAAATCAGATTGGCTTTCTGGAGAATGTGGATTTTGAAAATTATCAATGTGACGGGGGATCTTGATGGGGAAATGGTATCAGAAAGTAAACATGGATGCAAAAGCCGCTTATTATTTAACGTTGTCAGAAAAAATATCGGAACCATTGGATTTTGGTGATGATTGGGATGCGGTTATCAGAAAATCCATCAATCTTTGTTGGGAATGGGTTGAGGCGAAGATGCATGATTCTTATGCCATGTATGATGGACTGACGGATGAAGACGAGGGTTTTTATGTTCTTTCAACTTTGGACGGTGTCTTCCAAGATGATTTGCAAGCGGAATCGGCGTATTGGTGTTTGTTCTTTGCCGTATCTTATACCTTAAAGCAAGCATTAATATTTGAAAACAAGGAACATCATGGTCCGCAAGAACTCGAATCCGTCAATGACGATTCCACCTATATTCAGTTTATGGAAGAAATCAAAAAAACAGAAGGCTACCAAGAAGAGTGGTCCCGGCGTTTAAAAGAGCACTTGCTTAAAAATTACCCAGCCGGAAGTGACGAGCAAATCAAAAGAGAAGAATTGTTGGCTTTGATTGTATAAATGTATGATTGAATAGAAGTATAAGTGAGGCTTGTTCTTTTTCACCGAAGCAGGCCTTTGGCTTGGTTAAAAATGCAAGCGGATTTGTAAATGGGGGAAAATAATAGATGAACTGTCTGTACACCCGATTAAAAAGACTGCTGGAAATCACTGAATCTGAAGAATATGACATTGATTTGAGAAAATATCCACTGTTGGAGAAAAAATGTGAGGCATTGATTGGCGAAATCAGGGGGTATTTGGAAACATCGGCATCCAAGGATGAAATCGAAGACATTATTAAATCATATCCAGCAATTGTGTATTTATTGCGAGTTGATTTGGCATTTGACTTATTTCACCAAGCATTCATGCTGGGATCTCTGGACAAAGATGTAATCATCTCATTTGCCCGTTTCATTTATGCGTATGGCCCGGATTGGGATGAAGAATCGAAGCGAATTGAGGAATTTGTAGCTGAAAATAAACTTGAAGAGGCCGTAAAAATCGCCTTATCGGTAAAGTATGATTGAACAGGTGATCGAATGAGTAAATGGGAACTAACTATTTTCAAGCCAGGTGGCGGGAAAGAAAAGATTAAAAATCCGGATTGGAAACAAATCAAAAGTTACTTGGATCAAGTGGATGGGGACCAAGTGGGTTGTGATTACTTTGATACTTTATATTTAACCAACCCGGATTTTGGCGACATGACCGTCACCGGGGGAAATGAAATCGATGGTCGCCGACTGTACGCAGTATCATTTTTCCCGATAGAATTTGATTATCGCATACAATATTGTTTGGCAAATCCTGAGGTTCAAACACGAGATGAAGAATTTGAAATGATCACAACCCAAGGAGTGGGAGCGGATTATAACAAGGAATGGTTGGTGGAATATGATCCGATGATTCAAGCTTTTAAACATTTCTTTGAAACAGGAAAACTTGACGATGCACTAATTTGGGAAGATTTAGCACACAGAGTCCTTAAAAAATGAAAAAATCGTTCCGATGTGTTTAAAAGTCATGTCAACGATCCATCAAGGGTGAAGTGGCATGAAAAGGTAAATGAAGAGGCCGAAGCTGCATATTTGCAGATTCATACCCCCGGGAAAGGGTGAAGGAGGTGCCATGAGTTGGTACACCCAAATCAATGAAGAGGCTCGGGTGGCTTATTTATTGAGTTTAACAGAGAAAATCTTGGATCAAGTAACCAAAGGTCCCGCTGATGCCCGAAAAACTATTGATATGTGCTGGGTATGGGTCGAAGAGAAGAAATATGATGGCGGTGATCTTTACTCTGTATTTGACAATGAAGAAGATGGCGGAGTCTCCATGTTTTATGAAGATGCAGTGGATGAGGAAAATTCTCAGCAGGCAAGTATATGGTTATGCATCAATTATGCATTGGAGTATACCATCTGGCAGGCGTATAAATTTGAATATGGTCACGATAATTATGTCCCACAATCCATTGAAATCGTTGATGATGAAATGATTGATGAATTTACAAAAGAAATAGCAAAAACAGAAGGCTACCAAAAAGAGTGGGCCAAGTGTTTAAAGGAATACCTGCTGAAACATTATCCGGCAGGAAGTGAAAAGAAGATCAACAGAGAACAATTGTTGAACTTGATTGAATAATCGTCCATGGATGTTGTAAAGAAGCCCGCTCCTTTTTCACCGGAGCGGGCTTTGGCTTGGTTGAAACCTTATTTTTATTCCTTTATATCCTCCAGAAATTCGACATAGCCGTTGGTTCCGTCAACACGGATGTATTGGCCATCTTTTAAGATTTGGGTTGCGTTTTCCACGCTGACGACCGCGGGGATGCCGTATTCCCGGGCAACGACGGATCCGTGGGTCATTAATCCCCCGACTTCGGTGATGAGCGCTTTGGCGGAATGGAACAAGGGGGTCCAACCAGGATCGGTGTAGGGAGCGACCAGGATCTCTCCTTTGTTTAATGTTCCTTCTTCCAACCGGCGGATGACTTTGACATACCCTTCCACCACCCCGGCTGATGCCGGAATGCCCACCAGAGCGCCCGGCGGGGCATCTTTGTTTTCCACACCTCCATTGAAGGTTTCCCCTTCGCTGGTGATGATCCGGGGAGGCGTGAAATTCCGGTATACTTTTTCCTCTTCTTTGCTCCTGTCGATACGTCTGATAGCTTCGTCCCCGGCCAACCGGTTTTCCAACAGTTGGATCAGTTCGTCAAGTGTGAGGTAAAAGACATCCTCTTTTTGTTTCAGGATACCTTTTTCACTCAGTTTTTGCGCTTCTTCCAAAATCGCTTCCCGGTACAGCTCAAAATAGCGGATCATAATATATTTGGGCAATTCACGGATGCCCACCGTGTTCCGGAAGATGGCGATCCACCGGGAAAGTTTCCTGGCTTTCCGGGCTCCGCCGCGTGTTGCTTTGATTTTTTCCAGCAAAGACCGGATGGCTTCCTGTGCTTCTTTTTCCCCTTGTTTAAATTTTTCGCGGTGCTCCCCGGGGGCATTGTTTTTCATATGGCTGAGAATGGATGGAATGAGCATGGCGGGCGCTTCTTTGTAGCGGACCCGGGTGATGTCGATCTCACCGGGTGCCCGCATCCCGAACTTTTTCATGAACCGGTCCAGTTCGGCTTGGAAAGCTTTACCGCCTTCCACTTGGTTTAGCCCTTCATAAAAGTTGTGGTCTTCTGCTTGCTCCAGATAGCGGACCACGTCGGGATAACGTCTGGCTGCATCCGCCAAATCCCCGATCATCAGCCCCATTTCGCTGGTGATATTGCCGGGGGGAGACTTTTCGATGGCGTGATCCCAAGCCTCTTCGCCCAGCCATTTTTTGATTTTGCTTTTGATTACCGCAAGAGCGATCATTCCGGTGTAGGTATAGGCCAACGGATCGGGAATGGTTTGGAACAAGGTATGATCCCGGATCAACCGGATGCGTACGGCCCCGGTGTATTTGGACAATTCTTTTTTGAAGCGGGCCAGATCTTGTTCAAAAGTGGAGTAGGCCCGCTTCACAATCCGGTTTGGATCTTCAAAATACCAGGTCCGGATGATTCTGGGGATGGCGTTTCTGTAGATCCCCATAATCGCTTTGGTCGGACGCAAAGCGTGCTTTAAGATTCCCCGTTTGGGCGCGAGCCGCTTGAAATCTTTGCTTTGGATCACTTTTTTCAGCACCAGGATGTTGTCATCGGCAAGGGTGCTTTGCAGGATCTTCCGCTGCACGGGCTTTAAGAACAGATAACCGGAACAATCCCAGAAAAGGCGCCCTCCGGCTTCCATAAGCGTCGTTTCGTTATCCAAGGGAATGAGTGACTGAAAAACCGAGATCCCGAGCGGTTTCATGTAATCGGTCATCATTTGCGAATGGCCGATGGACAGATAAACCCGGTAGTTTTCATTTTTTCCGGCGGCAGGGACGGGATAAAGGGAAGTGACCGGCCGGCTCTGAAGCAGGTAAAGGTTATCGCCTTCCAAACACCATTCTATATCTTGTTCCGAGCCGAAATGTTTTTCCACTTTTTTCCCCAACGCTGCCAAGGCAAGAATTTTTTCATCCGGGAGCACCTGTTTTTGGCGAAGTTCCGGAGAAAGTTCCCGGACTTCGGTACCGCCTTCCGGGAGAGGAAAAACCCCTTTTTCTTTCTTGGCAATTTGTTTTTGGATGATTTCATTGTCCCGCACTTTGTACAAATCGGCGGTTACAATCCCGGAAACCAGTGCTTCCCCCAACCCGAAACCGGCATCGATGGAGACCGTGCGCCGGTGTCCCGTGACCGGGTCGGCGGTGAACAGGATGCCTGAAACGTCCGGAAAGACCATCCGTTGGACGACAATGGCCAAGGAAACGGAGTGATGATCAAAACCGTTTTTGAGGCGGTAGACAATGGCCCGGTCGGTAAAAAGGGAGGCCCAGCATTTTTTGACGGCCTTTAAAAGCGGTTCTTCCCCCTTGATGTTTAAGTAGGATTCCTGCTGGCCGGCAAAAGAGGCATGGGGCAAGTCTTCCGCCGTTGCGCTGGAGCGGACGGCATAGGCATGCTCCGTTCCCGATTCCTCCCAAGCCTTGATAATTTCAGATTTTATCGCAGCGGGAAATTCCAGGGACTCAAAAAATTCCCGCACTTTTTGTCCGATTGAACGAATGGTGTCCAACTGATCGGGTTGCAGCTCATTCAAGTGATCCAACCAATCTTTGAGTTCATCCCGTTCGTCAATGATCCGGCGGTAAGCGCCGGTGGTGATGCAAAACCCGGGGGGTACCGGAAATCCGGCGTTGGCCAATTCTCCCAGATTGGCCCCTTTTCCCCCGGCCATCGGCAAGCTGTGGCGATCCATTTCCTCAAAACGCAAAACATAATTCAAAGCCATTCACTTCCTTTTATTAAGATGATTCAACGGGTCTTATGGGATCTTGGAATCACGTAAGGAAATATATTGATAACCACCTTGCCTTATACAATAAGCCGCAAGAAGGAAGACTTCCTGCGGCTTTTTTTGCACCACAAAAGAAACCGTGGCTTCAGCACGATGTCACTCCTCCTCTCAGAACGCTTGCGAGGTTAGCTGACGGATTCGGGTGTTGAGAGTCACCCTACCCGGACAAACGGTTTGCCCGGGATTCACCCCGGAACAGGTGGTTCCCCCGCTCCCATCATGGGATTCAGCGATTTTTATGAAGAGATTTTATTCAGATTGAGATCATCTTACTCCCCGGTATAAGGGTTGTAAAACGGAATCACAGGCGGTTGGTTTTCATTTCCGGCGGTTTGATCCTTCTCATGCTGTTTTTGTTTTGTTTTCTCATTATCGTGAAGGATTTGAAAAACGGTTGATATCAATCTTTGCTTGTGAATTGAGGTATAAAATTTTTATTTTTTACAACTGGTGACTTTCTTCGAAAAAAGGATAATTATACCGCGAAAAATACAAATTCTTAGTGATTTATCCAGAGGATAGATGCTTTTTATTTAGAATGAATTTTGTATTAACCGTTATGTTTGATGTATAATTTCGGATGTAATATGTTAATTTTTAAAGTTATTATTTTTTTAATTACCATTTATTTTCCAATTTCTATATTTATCGGTCATAAATTTTGGCTGATTGTCGAATTTTAAGACGATGAAACAGAAGATTGAGGGAGGCAGAGGGTGAACAAGGTAGATGAACTGTTGCAATACAATAGATCCGATTTGTTTCATCCATTATTCGATATATTGATGGATTTGCTTGCAAATAAAAAGTCGGGGAAACATGTCCTTGTTTTGCCGAGAAGACTTGAATTGCCTGCGTTGGTGTGTCTTTGGCATGCATTATTAAAAAATATCAATATGGGCAAAGGCACCGAATTGAAAAAGTTGTCGTTCAGAAAAGGGAGAAAATTGTCGGTAAATAATGTGGTATGTAAGTTTGAGTCGCTCGATGCCGGAAAAGAAGAGATTAAACTGCTGATGAAGTATCGCAACGGGACAGCTTTTCACACCGTTCCGTTCCACAGGATTTTCAGATTGTATCCGGTTGCGCAAAATACACCACTTACGGTTGCAACATCTTTAATTAACAAGAGTCATGACGGCGATTCAGTCATATTTGGAACACTAAATTCACTTCACAGTGTTGTTGTTACCGGGCTGAATAAATTTAAAAATGCATTTGGATATATTAAAAAGTTAAACTTGGTTAATTGTGCAAAGCTTGACAACGAGGGAAGAATTGTTCCTTTGGAAGCTAATGCAGTTGGACAAGCTCCAAATTGTCTGGTCACATCGAATATCCACCAGCTTTTTAAGTTTATTCAGTTCTGTGAAGATTTTTCCGGTCCCATATTGATTGACGGGAGCAGTCATGTATTGGAAAGCCGGACTCAATTTGAAAGATTTATACTGAAGCGGGAGATTCCTGTAACCGTCTTTACAGACCACAGAGAAAAAAAAGAAATAAGAGAATTACAACATGAAGGATTCAAAATCATTGAAGAAAAGGAATGGACAGACAGGGTTCGTTTTCCAAAGACAACAGTTTATCATCACATTAATCATTTGTTTGAAGTATCAAAAAATATTTGTTTGAATCAGGTTCATTTCAGAAATGACAGATTAAGTGAATGTCACAGGATCTTGAAAAAAAATCAATACAACGCTTTTGAAAAAATTAATGAGTATTTTAATGAAGCGAATATGGAATTACTAAGGCTTTCCAGGTCTGTTGTAACAGAGGAATATTTCCGGGATCCAAAGATAGACAGACTGAAAAAATTTTTTTCAGGTAATCAGCAAGTGAAACGGTTGATAACATTGCTGGAACTGTTGGATGAAGAAAAAAAAGAAAGAATAAACCGGAATGAAAAAGCTGAATATATCATGCAGTTTGTTGAAAATCACTTGGGTCAAAAGATTCTTTTGGTAGTTCAAAACAAGCATGAAAAAGAGGTTTGGGAAGAAGCAGCCGGATGCAATGAATGGTTGAATTTCAGAGTCGAAACTCCCGATAATTTCGGGAGATTTTATGAACCATTTGATAAGATGCTGATCTCAGGATATTTGGGAAAAAAGAAACTTGATCTCATCATCAGCGCTTATACCTGCCGGGAGATTTATATGCTGCTTTGGGAGCATGAGTTGTATTATTACAAGTTTTATTATGAAAAGTTTATTCAAAAAATGAAACAAAGCAATCAAAGAGAAACGACAGGGAGTCAGGAAGATTCATCGGGGATGGATCAAAAATCTTTACAGATTAATCATGATGACTTTGATAAAGATTTATTGAAAGGATATGAAACGAAGAATGAGAAACTGGCCCGAACAGTGATACCGGTTGAATTTGAAGGAGGTTACCATGCGTTTTTCACACCCACATATCCCCTGTACAAGATCCTTGGAGAAGAAGGGGATTTTACCACGGGCAAGGTAAAGGAAATGAAGCCTGAACAGTTGGCAAAGGGTGACAGAATTATTTACATTAAATCGCGTTCTGACAGAATCAGGAAATACGTGGATGAGGAAATTTTGCAGAATGACCTTTATATCAGAGAAACTGCCAAGTTGTGGCAAACGGCGTTAAGAGTCAAGTTCAAGGAGAAGAGAAACAACTTTGAACAGTTGTTCAAAATATTGAAATCACACGGACTCAAACGTAATAAGGTCACTGTCAATAATTGGCTGAAGAAGGATATGATTGGACCGGCTGACATTAATGATATTGATATTATTGCAGAAGCCACCGGATATGAACCGTTGAAAAAAAGAGTTGAAGAAGTGAAAAATGCCGTCAGTCTTCTCCGGTCGGCCCATCATGAAGCATCACATTCATTGGTGAATGAAGTGTTGCAACAGATTCAGAGAAATTATGAGGAAATATCCGCAACTTTGGAAACAGAAAGTGACAAAATGTATCAATGTCTTGTTGTCAAAGGTGTGGGCAAAAAAACAGACAACATTAAGAAGTCTTATGTGAACAAAATATTCTTCAGCAAAGAAGGTGTGTCTGAGTGGCCAGAATGATACCCGATTACTATGAGAAAGAATTGAGAAGCAGGGGAGAAAAGGAAGTATTTGAACTTTTCAAGAACGCTCCCGGAACGGAGGACTGGGTGGTCCTTCATTCATTGGGAATTTCACGTCATGTGAAAAGAGTGGAAGGGGAAATCGACTTTGTTGTACTGGCACCCCGATTGGGAATTTTCTGCTTGGAAGTGAAAGCCGGAGAGGTGAGAAGAGAAAACGGGGTTTGGATTTACAAAAATCTGAAGGGAAGAGAATTTAAGAAGGCTGTCGGTCCTTTTGAGCAGGCGCGGGATGGAATGTACAGTCTGAGGGATTCGATCAGGAAACGTTTCGGGAATTACGGAAGAATTGGGAATTTGTTGTTTGAATACGGAGTGATGTTCACCGATATAGAGTTTAAAATATCCGCTCCTGATATAGATCAATGGAAGGTTTATGATGTACGCGACAAAAAGAATCCGGTTACTGAGTATATCATTCGGTTGCATCAAGAAAAGAAGAAAAAGTTGGAGCAAAGTGGAGTGAAAATAGAACTTCCCGATAAAAAAGATATTGAACAACTGGTTTCCTATTTGCGGAAGGATTTTGATTTTGTTGTCCCTTTTTGGTATAAAGAGGAGCTTGTTGAAAAGGATATTATTCGGCTGACTGAAGAGCAATACATATGCCTTGATTATATACAGTTTAATGACCGGGTGTTGTTTGAAGGTGGACCTGGCACAGGAAAGACAATGCTGGCTGTGGAGTCGGCCCGCAGAAGCGCTTTAAAAAGAGAAAGAGTATTATTCTTATGTTTTAACAATTTGCTTGCTGACACTTTGAAGAAGAGATTGGAAGAGTATCCTTTGGTTGAAGTGTCTTCATTTCACCGGTTTTTGAGAAGAATATGCAAAGGAGTGCCATTTCGGCACAGCGGCAAGTATTTTTATGAGACAGAGTTGCCTGAAAAAGCGTTTGAAATATTGGTTGAAAACGGTTTTGACGCGTATGACCGGTTGATTATTGATGAAGGACAGGATTTGATAAGAAAAAATTATTTGGATGTAATGGACTTGCTTGTGAAAAACGGTTTGTCCGGGGGAAGATGGCAAATATTTTGTGATTTGGAGCATCAAGCCATATACAGTGAACAGGACAGAGAGGAAATGTTGAGTCTGTTAGAAAAGGAATCCAAATTTACAAGTTTCAGATTGCAGAAAAATTGCCGCAACACCAAATTTATAGCTGAACATGCATTGATTCTTTCCGAAGCCAGGCGGGATGCTTACACAGTTAATGACATTGAAGGTTTTCGTGTGGATTATTGGTTCTATAATGATGAAAAAGAATTGACGGAAAAAGTGGCCGAGCTTTTGAAAGACCTTGTCAAGCAAGGAACGGATAAAAATTCAATCACTTTGCTTTCTCCCAAAAAGCTCCAAAATTCAGCCTTGTCTTCTTTTTCGCATCCAAAATTCAGACTTCATGATTTGACTGTGAGCAGCAGCAAATCTCCTGGAGAAATTTCTTTTTGCACTATTCATTCTTACAAAGGGCTTGAAAACAATCATATCATCATCACCGATATCGATGATTTGGAATCCGATTGGATTCAAGAGCTCCTTTATGTCGGGATGACACGGGCCAAAGTGAAATTGTTTATGTTTATTCATCATGATTTGAAAGATGCGTGGAATCAGAAAATGATCAGGGGGATTCAACAATGAGAGAGAAAATCATTGACTTTTTGAAAAGAGAACTGATTGGACCGGATCCGGTATATCCGTTTATTCAGGACAATGGAGAAGAAGTGTTGTTTGAGTTACCCAGACAAAGATATGGAGCCGGAATTTTGTTTCCCAAACAGGTTTCGAAGGATCAAGCTGTGGAAGTATCGGAAGAAGAGCAATCTTCACAAGAAGATGATGAAGAAAAAGTTGTAACGGATGAAGCAGTGGAAAGGGAGGAGTATAAACACAAATATAATAACAGCGGGGAAGAATTGTATGAAGGGGATATAATTAATTTGGCAAACGAATATTTGCCATCCGCCATCGGATTAAGTTGTTTTGTGGAAATTCCCGAAAACGGATTGACCATTGAAGTAAAAGCCGGAAGGTACCGTATGGACAAATTCACTTGGAAGGAAAACGGGAAGGTGAAGGAAAGAGAAAGAGCATATTTACGGGAGAATATATATTGGAAAAAAGATATAAAGAAGGATGAAATTCCTGATCTACTAAAGAAAAAAGGAGAATTCAAAGTAGAGGTAAATGAAAAAGAAACCGGTTTGGTCGTGAAAGTCGTTAACCGTAAAACCGAGGGGAATAAAAATTTACTCACATTTACATTGGTCAACGAAATTAAAACGAAAAACAAGAAAAGTTTATACCACAGTGAACATTGTTTTTTTCAAGTGGAAATGCACGTGTCTTCAACCAATGGGGAAGCAAGCTTTTTTCCTTATCCGGAAAGAAAATATCTAAGAAATGAAGATGACGAGATTAATGCATTGTTATACCGGGATTATCACAGTTATGCCATAGGACACGGATGTGCGGCCGGTTGGGAAGAGGTGTCTGTTGGCAAGGCCAAGAGTGTACGTACCGAGATTATCCCGCAATTTGAGATGAAACCGATTTTGCCGGCGGAATTTAAAGAGATTGAATTAAAAATGTATGATTTTGGCCGTGATCTAGAACATGCGATAAAAAACTTAAAACATTTATGTTCCAAATATGAGGAATGGATAAAGAAACAAGAAGAAAAAATATCTTTATTGGAAACAGATGATTTCGAAGAAACGGAAAGATTAAAACAGGTTGCAAAAAAACAAGTCAAAAACTGCAAAATGTGCTTGGAAAGAATGAGAGAGGGACTCAGACTGCTTGAAGAAGATGAAGTGGTGCAACATGCATTCAAGCTGATGAATGAAGCGATGCTGCTGCAACAGCTGCATTATTCTCTTCCTTTGAGAAGATGGCCGGAAGAAGATACGGATAAAATTAAGGAATACCGCGAAATAAAACCTGAAGACAAGACAACCTGGCCCAATGGTAAATTGGGTAATTGGAGGCCTTTTCAGATTGCGTTCATTTTAATGAATTTAAAGGCTGTGGCGGATCCGCATTCCAAAGACCGGGAGCTGGTGGATATCATCTGGTTTCCGACCGGGGGAGGAAAAACGGAAGCATACCTCGGTCTGACGGCGTTTACTATTTTTTTGCGGAGATTAAGAAATCCAAAGGATTCTGGGACCACCGTACTGATGCGTTATACACTCAGGCTGTTGACCGCACAACAGTTTCAGAGGGCTGCCGCGCTGATAACCGCTTGCGAATATTTACGACAACTGGAACAAAAAGATTTGGGAGAAGAGCCAATTACCATCGGATTGTGGGTGGGGAGCAATCTAACTCCCAATACCCGAAGCATTGCCAAAAGCAAATTAGGTGGTTTAAAAAAGTACAAAACCGATGATAATCCTTTTGTTGTGACCAAGTGCCCGTGGTGTGGAGCGCAAATGGGTCCTGTAAAAAGAAAAAACAAAGGAGAGCATAAATTCGAAATAAAAGGTTATCATCCGGAAGACGGTACTGTTATTTTTCAGTGTGATGATGAAAAATGCAAGTTTAATAAGAAGAATAACAGGAAATTGCCGCTTTTGGTTATTGATGAAGATATTTTTGAAACACCTCCGACATTGGTTGTTTCCACGGTAGATAAATTTGCGATCATTCCATGGAAAAAAGAATCAAGAGCCTTGTTTGGCTTCAGAAATAACGGAGAGAGAGTTTCAGGCCCCGAATTAATCATCCAAGATGAGTTGCATTTGATCTCAGGACCGTTGGGATCGCTTGCAGGGCATTATGAAACATTAGTGGAGGCATTATGTAAAGATCCTGTAACCGGCCGTGGTCCGAAAATAATTGCCTCCACGGCGACGATTAGCAGGGCGAAAGAACAGGTGCGGGCTTTATACAACCGGAAAACCAGCGAGGTCGTCCAATTTCCCCCGCAGTGCATGGATGCAGGTGAATCTTTTTTTGCCTATGTTGATCGAAAATCCGAACAAATGCCAGGAAGGATTTATATTGGTGTGCATGCCTCAGCTCTTCCGTCCCATGCAACGGCTCAAGTCCGTGTGATTTCTGCACTCAGTCAGGCAGTGAAAATGATTGACGTGCAAGAGGAGAAAGAACGGGATCCTTATTGGACTATCGTTAATTATTTTAACAGTATCAGGGAACTGGGACATGCCGCTACATTGGTTTCCGCCGATATTGATGAATATATTCGGGCAATGTGGAAGCGAAAAAATATAACAAGTGATCAAAAAGAACGTAAAAGAAAACTGAAGAGGATTATTGAACTCACTTCGAGAATAGGTTCCGGTGAAATACCAAGATATTTACAGGAATTAGAAAATGAGTATACTGGTAAGAATGAAGACTATCCGGTGGATGTATGCTTGGCGACCAATATGATCTCTGTTGGTCTGGATATCTCCCGGTTGGGATTGATGACGGTGATCGGACAGCCCAAAACGACTTCCGAGTATATCCAAGCAACCAGCCGTGTAGGACGCAATGCCGGTGCTCCGGGATTGGTGGTGGTATTATACAACACCTCCAAGCCACGGGATCGTTCGATCTATGAGCGTTTTTATTCCTATCACAATAAAATTTACAGTCATGTTGAACCGGTCAGCGTCACACCTTTTGCTTCACCAGTCAGGGACAGGGCACTTCATGCGGTAATGACCGGGCTGGTTCGTTATTTGGGGGGAGAAGGTTATTTGGATGATCCTGAAGTGCCTGATGAAAATATAAAAAAGCTTGTTTCGGAAATTATTTCTGAAAGAGTCAAAAATATAGATCCGGAAGAAGAACAAGATACTTTGAAAAAATTGAATATGAGGTTCGAAGAGTGGGAGAGATTTTCTCCTTTGGTATATGGAAGCCCTTCCGGTCAATACTCCAATCCCCCGTTATTGTATCCGGCGGGAATCTATAACAAAGAAGATGATCAAATAAATAAATCCTGGCCTACATTAACGTCCATGAGAAATGTTGATGTTGAGTGCATGGCTTCAGTCATCAGTAATTACCCCGAAGAGGAGGACGAAAATTGAAAAAGATCAGGCAAAGCCAGTTGATTTCTCCATGGGGGATCGGGCAAATCGTTAACTTTCCAAATAATGTTTCCCTGATGGTGGCCGGTTTGGATGAATGGAACAATGTGTATAATTGGGCTTCGGTTGAGAACAGTTTAGATGAATTTGTCATTCACGAGGAAAGACTCGAAAAACAATTGGGGGTTAAAGAATTTCGCTTGCCTCCGGAATATCGAGAGGTTAAAAACAAACAGAAAAATACAAGCTTGACAATTCCGTTTGTCAATTTTCCTCTTTGGTACTATTGCCCCCGGTGCGGCTGGATGGTTAAACGAACATTATACTCAAATAATGAAAACCTTCAGTGTAAGGGAAAGAAATATAAGTACGGTCTGTCATGCAGTAATCTCGAGAAAAAAAAACGTCCTCAATTGATTCCGGTTCGTTTTATCACGGTTTGCAGTGAGGGGCACATAGAAGATTTTCCATTTTATGAATGGGCTCATAAAGGACAAGAATGCAAAAAAGGATTTGGAGAAAAAGCATTACGCATGATTACGGGGAAAAGCAGCAGCTTGGCCGGGATCTCGATTCATTGTGAATGTGGTGCATATAACACCATGGCCGGTGCTTTTGGAAATAAATCTTTGGAAAAATTCAAGAAGTGCAGCGGCAGCCGTCCTTGGCTGGGAGAAGTGAATGAAAAGGCCAAAGGATGCGGAAAAAATTTGCATGTCGTGCAAAGGGGTGCCTCCAATGTTTACTTTCCCGTTGTCCAAGGTGCCATTTATTTACCTAAAAATACAGATCAAAATACTGAAAAGGCACTTGAACAGGTTTTAAATGTATATAAACAAAGCGGTAGTTTGATGGAGGGTTCAAAGTGGGGAGTTTTAAAAAGTTTTTCATATGCTATTGCTACTGAACGTGGTATTGATCCTGACAAATTGTATGACTTGGCATATAGCAGGATATTTGAAAAAGAGAACAAAGAAAAGAAAATAAAGCTCAAAAAAAATTTCGATACTGAAATCCGTCTTCCGGAATACAAAGCCATTCTGTCGGGGGCCGGAGCAGACAATCAGGAGTTATATGTCAAGGTAAAGAAATCAAATGAATATAAGGATATTGTTTCAAGATACTTCAAAAACATCGGCTTGGTGCATAAATTGATGGAGACACGGGTTTTTATGGGATTTACCCGTCTGGAGCCGCCGGACTATCAGAACCGGATGATTTGGAGAAGGCAATTGTCCAAAAAACCGGTCGACTGGTTGCCGGCTGTGCAAGTAAAGGGAGAAGGGATTTTTTTTGAATTTGATAACAACCAGTTGAACCGATGGGTTCAAAATCCGTTGGTGCAAAAAAGGATTGAGGAGCTGGAATACAATCTTTCGAAAAGCCGTTTTAATGATTTCAAATTAAATCCGAAGTTTGTGTTGATTCATACATTTGCGCATCTGTTAATCAATCAACTCAGTTTTGAATGCGGCTATGGCAGTTCATCCATACGGGAACGAATTTATTGCAGCAAGGATTCGGCTGACGACTCCATGAACGGAGTTCTGATTTACACGGCATCCAACGATTCGGAAGGGTCGATGGGAGGATTGGTCAGACAAGGGATTCCCGGGAGATTGGAGAATGTCATTTATGAATTGCTTGAAAATGCCAAGTGGTGTTCCTCAGATCCGGTTTGCATTCAGAGCAAAGGGCAAGGCCCCGATTCATGCAATCTTGCTGCTTGTCATAACTGTGCTTTGTTGCCTGAGACATCCTGTGAGTTTGGAAACAGGATTTTGGACCGTGCCTTGATTGTGGGAACGGATGAACATGAAAGTGTCGGATTCTTTTCATGTTAAAAGCATCCACAGAGATGCTAAACTCAAAAGCAGCCGGTTTAAAACCGGCTGCCTTCTTTTTGTAAGATTCAGCGTTTTATTAATAGAACATATGTTTTATAATCATATTAGAACAGCAGATGAAGAGGGGACAGTCATGGTTGTTATTGATTTATTTTCGGGAGCAGGTGGTTTGAGTGAAGGATTTCACCGGTTGGGTTTCCGGTTTGCAGCAAAAGTGGAAAAGGATAAGTGGGCTTGTGAAACGTTAAAAACAAGAATGATGTATCATTTTTTAAAGAAACAGAAGGATTTGGACACTTATTTTTCATACCTGCGTTCATCTGAAAGTCATAAAGATATTGATCAAAACAGGGAAGAAGTGTTTAAAAAATATCCGGATTTAAAGGGATTGCTGGAGATGGTCGTTCTGAACCGGAAGTTTGGAAATCCCAACAACGATAAGGATGCCACCTCTACGACACAAATCATTGAGGAAATTACCGCTTCACTGAAAAAGCAGGATATGACGAGTGTGGATTTAATTATCGGCGGACCTCCGTGTCAAGCATATTCCTTGGTGGGACGGGGAAGGATGAAAAAATCTGCCGACAAAGATCCCAGAAATTATTTGTTTTATTATTATTTAAATGTGGTTAATCATTTTAAGCCAAAAGTGTTTGTTTTTGAAAATGTTCCGGGAATTATCAGTGCCAAAAAAGGCAAGGTGTTTGAAACCATTAAGGAAGAA
Source organism: Thermoactinomyces intermedius (assembly GCF_013912365.1). NCBI lineage: Bacteria > Bacillati > Bacillota > Bacilli > Caryophanales > Thermoactinomycetaceae > Thermoactinomyces > Thermoactinomyces intermedius. The sequence goes on along the minus strand of NZ_JACETT010000047.1, from coordinate 33,945 downwards.
TTTGACCGGAGCGGCTATTATCTCTTATCAGGAGAAAATGAAGATGATTTGAAAAATGTATTGGATTTTAGTGATTACGGCATTCCGCAAAGGAGAAAAAGAGTGCTTCTTTTTGGATTTCAAAAAAAATTAAACTTTAAGTACCCGAATTTTGGAAAATATAAATTTGCGTGGAAAGATGATCTTACAACAAAAAATGTATTGTATGACCTGCCCGCTTTAAATCCAGGGGAAGGGAATGATTATTTTTATGGTGATTATTCCGAAACCCATTTAACTGATTTTCAAAGAAAAATGAGGGAAGACAGCATTGGTGTTTTGAATCACAAAGCACGTTTGGTAAGAAAACTTGACAGAGAAATTTACAATATGGCAATAGAAAAAGCAGCTCAAGGCTTACAACTTCGTTATGATGAATTACCTGAAAGGCTTCAAACTCATAAAAATAGAGAATCGTTTCTTGACCGGTTCAGGGTTCATCGTGAAAATGAATTACCCCATACTGTTGTGGCACATATTTCCAAGGACGGTCATTACAATATTCATCCTGATCCGGTACAATGCCGGAGTCTTACTGTGCGGGAAGCGGCAAGAATTCAAACATTTCCTGATAATTACATATTTGAAGGGCCCAGAACTCACCAGTATGTTCAAGTGGGTAATGCAGTGCCTCCTTTAATGTCGGAAATCATTGCCCGGTCGATTAAGGAAATGTTGGATGAATAATTTTTATTGTTTCGCAAGTTAAGTTGTTTATTGATCGAATATATTCACGCATCAAATACTTCTGCTGTAAGATAAGTTATGGCAGAAGTATTTTTATCTTGCTTTTATTACACGAATCCAAGGCTTTGAGGAGAGTTTGATATGACAGATGTCCTTTCAAAGGAGCAAAGAACCAAAAACATGAAAGCAATCGGTCCGGTATCCAAACTGGAAGATAAAGTGTGCAAGGAATTGTGGAAAAGAGGGGCAAGGTTTCGGAGAAATGTTAAAAGCTTGTATGGTAAACCTGATATAGCGATAAAAAAATATAAAATCGTGATTTTTATCGATTCTTGTTTTTGGCATGGTTGCAAAATTCACGGCAAAATCCCCAAAACAAACAGAGAATTTTGGGTTGAAAAGTTAGAAAGGAACATTCAACGTGATAAAGAGGTTTCAGATTATTACATCAGAAAAGGTTGGAATATTTTAAGGGTTTGGGAACATGAGATCAAAGAGGACTTTAATGGAAGTATCAATAAAATTTCAGACTTTATAAACCAAGCCAAAAATTAATGGAGCATTGATGTTTGTACATATTCTGTGGGGAATTTTTCATGCGTTAATATTTATGAACGTTCTTGGACAAGTCGGTATCTGATATATTCTTGCAGGCTGGCATTCGTTGTTTATATTCAACTTGTCATTTTTCGTTCAAAGGAGCTTGATGGTTTTGTTAAAATCAGATGTCCGTCTGAGTAAGTTTCTAAGCAAAGTTTTACGTCATAAGCCGGAGATGGTCGGTCTTGAGTTGGATCAAAATGGATGGGTGGATGTGGAGCAGCTTTTGACGGCATGCCGCAACCATGGGGTTCCGATGGATCGGACGGTGTTTGAGCGGATTGTGGCGACGAATGAGAAGCAGCGTTTTGCTTTGAGTGAAGATGGACAAAAGATCCGCGCGAATCAAGGGCATTCCATCGCGGTCGATTTAAATCTCAAGCCGGTGCAACCGCCGGATCGATTGTATCATGGAACGGCGGAACGTTTTCTTCATTCCATCCGTCAAAAGGGACTGGTGAAAGTAAAACGGCATCATGTGCATTTATCCGGGGATCCGGATGTGGCCCGTAAGGTGGGAAGCAGACACGGAAAACCTGTCATCTTGGTTGTTCTGGCAAAGGAGATGCATAAGGAAGGATATGCCTTTTTTCGTTCTGCCAATGGGGTTTGGTTGACAGATCATGTTCCGGTCCGCTATTTAAAGGAAAGGAAATAAACGATTTGCGGTCATTGTTTTCAGAATTTAGTTATTCAATGATTTTTCCTGCCACGTTTCCTGCGTGATGGCATAGATGTGATGGTCTTCCCAGACACCGTTGATTTGTAAATAGTATTTGGAGAGACCGACATAAAGAAAGCCCACTTTTTCGACCACCCGGATGGAAGCGGTGTTTCGCGGCATGATCGCGGCTTCAACGCGATGTAACCCGGCTTGGTTGAAAGCAAAGTCCAATGCCAAGTTGACGGCTTCTGTCGTATATCCTTTTCTTTGCATCGAGTGATCCATAAAATAACCGATGGAGGCATTTTGCCAAGCTCCACGAACAATATGGCTTAAATTGACCTGGCCGATCAATTGGTCCGTGGAGGCCAGGAAGATACCGAAACTGTATCCCAAATCGTTTTTCCACTTCCAAAGGTTTTTTTCGATTTTTTCTTTTTGACCTTCCAACGTGTGATACGCGTCGGGCCGGATGGGTTCAAACGGCTGGAAATATTTCAGATTGCGGGTTCTCAATTCATACAACGCTTCGGCATCAGAAAGTTCTAACTTTCTGATATAAATTCGATTGGTTGAAAGCATAATTTTTGCTCCTTTATGGAAAAATGATGAATTGACAAACTGTTTCTTTATTTTAGTGCAAAACCTCCGTCTGAACAAGACGGAGGTCTGTTATTTAACGCAGATGGTTTGCAAACTGCTTTTTCGTCGAGATTTCCATTTCTCCATCCTTTTTATCCGCATCTTCTTCCTCTTCATCTCTAAAGTCATCATCCACACGCATTTCTGCACGAATGGTTGCAAGATCAGAGGCAATATTCAGTTGGCTTCGGTTCAGGTTGAAAATGACTTGTTCCATTTTTTCTTTGGGAATTTGCTTTTGCAATTCAGATTCAATGGTTTGGATCAACCGGTTCATGACGGTGTTGAAAAAGGAGCGGATGGTTTGATCACTGTGGGTTCGGTGATCGTACCATTTGGTGAAACCATAAGCCCCCGCCAAATCTTCCATGTTTGAAACAGTGACAAATCGGATGTTGCGAAATATTTATGTGGTTGTAAAAGCAGCAACAAGCAACGATGAAATCCGGCTTCTTTTGCCAAAGAGACGGAATTTAATTTTATCAAATTCATTTTGATTTTGACTAATTTGTAAAGAAAAGAGGTTTTTTTACAAAAAACGTTGAATAATTTTTAAATGTTTATGTTTTATTATATTAAAACAAAATTTTGTCGATGTGAGAGGAGGAGAAAGATGCGAAAATACTTTCTGTTTTTACTGACAGTCCTGATGCTTTCCGGAGTTTTCCTGATTCCGGCAGAAGGACAAGCTCAAGAATCTCAGGATGTGGAAGCGTTAAAAAAAGAAGTGGAAAGCCTTCGCTCTGAAGTCGAAAAGCTGAAAACCAAAAATGATGAGTACAACTTTTTAAAAGAGCAGATCAAGGAATTTAAAAAATCAGCAGATAAGGACATGGACGATTACCGTGCGTTTGTAGAAAGAGAATGGGATAAGGTTTTTATGTTTTTATCTCTTATGGGAGGAGTTTTAAGCTTTGCTATTGGTACTGAAATTTATACATTTCCCAAAAATTTACGTCAGAAAATGGAACAAGCTTTTGCAGAATTAAAGGAAACTGCTATTAAAAAATTTGAGAAGCAACGATTAGAAATAGAAACAGAACTCAATAAGAAGTGGAATCAATTTGTGCAAGAAAATAAATTAAACCAAAGAGTGGATGATTTAGAGCGGTTAATACAAAACGAACGGCGATATAAAGAAGTGAAGGTGATGGTGCTCGGCTCAGAGGAAGACTTGAAAAATATGAAAAAATATCTGGATCCTGCGATGACTAAACGTGGGGTAAGGAAACCTGAATATATTTCATTAGGGGAAAATCCAGAACAATTTCCTAAAGGGGAAATTAAAAATAGATTGAGAGATATTGATATACTTGTTTTCTATTACAACAATGAAAATCAAAGTGATGATTTAAGAATCAGAGAAGTAACTCAATTACTTACTAAAGAGAAATCGGATATTCCGATTATTGTTTATACTGATGATCCGAAAAAAAAGATTTCAAATGATGATATAAAATCACTTAACAAATATGGATGGTTTACCCCTTCCAACTCCTCAGTGACCTTATTAGGCCATATCTTTACATATATCCATGCACTCCCTGAAAAAAAGGAGGGATGAGCACATGAAGCATCCCAGGATTACAGCCAGGTTTCGTGTGATGACTCCATTAAAATTATATGGTGCATATAACAAAGGAAAAAAACCGATAGTCGAGCTTCGCATTCCTTCCATCAAAGGAGCGCTACGGTATTGGTACCGGGCTGCCAATCCGCATTATAAGAAAAAGGTGAAACGACTCGGGATCACGCAAGAAGAGTATCTGTTTGGCGGTGCCAGTGGAAAAGCCGGGCAATCGGCTTTTTTGATGCGGTTTATAGAAAAACCCAAGGGAAAAGGAAACTCAGATTTTTATAAGGATAAAAGTTTTGAAATCGAATTTCTTTTACGACCTCATTTAAAACAAGGTAAAAAACCGGATCCGGATTGGCGGGGACTTCTGGCCAGCATTTGGCTGCTCGGCCATTTTGGAGGTGTGGGAGCAAAAGTCCGTCGCGGATACGGGACGATTGCTTTGGAAAAATGGGAAGCGAAAAATTGTGAAAAGCTTCAATCCATGATCGATAATGATTTCCCGATTTTACATAACGCCAAATCACTTGAAGATTGGGAAGAGAATTTAACAAGATGCTGGAATAATTTCGTGGTGAACCATGATCCGAACGATGAACAAAGCCATACCATCCTGGATCATCATTCTTCACTATTTGTATCAGTTGTCAATGACAAATGTGCCGATAAAGTATGGGAGACCGCAGGCGATATTATCAAAAATTTTTGTTCCAAAAATAAAAGAAATGCAGTCATCTTTGGTCTTCCAAAACGTACTCAAGGCGGTACATTGGAGCCGAAAGATAAAGAATATGATCGAACTCCTTCGCCGGTTTGGTTAAGGGTGTTTCAAGTCAAGCAGCGATACTACTCAGCCTTTTTGTTTTTAACCACTCAATTTCCGGAAGAGTTGCATTTGAGAAAAAAGAGAAATGGAAAACCATATTTTGAGGATTATCCACCCGTAAACTATGCCGGAGCCATTCAATCATTTAAAGATCAATTAAAAGAGAAACATTACCGGAGGGTATGTGGCTATGAATGATCAACGACTGCTTCATTTTTCCATCGGTCCGGTACAGGATTTTGTGGCCCAGGCCAGACGGACGCGGGATTTGCTGGCCGGCTCTTTTTTGTTGTCTTATTTGTCAGGATGTGCCATGGCTTACATTACGGAACACAAGGGAAAAATCGTGTTTCCCAGAGTGCATGAAGATCCGCTGGTAAAGGCGATTCGAAAATCCGGCTTGAAGGAACCGCATGTGGACGGACCGTGGATCGGGTCATTGCCCAACCGCTTTACCGCCTCCATCCCGGAAGATTTCCGGCCGGAAGCATGTGAAAAGGCGGTGCTTGAAGCATGGGAAAGGATCGCAGATGCTGTCTGGAAGCGGTTTGTGGCGAGACCGGCATCTGCGGGTAAAAACACCAGGGAGATTTGGGAACGCCAAGTGAAAAACTGGTGGGAGATCACATGGGTGGTGGCTGATAGCCCCAGTCAGTTAAATTACCGGAAGTACTGGCGCAGTTATATTCCCACGGATGAACCGGGAGACAAATGCATGCTCATTTCCCGGTTGCAGGAGTTGTCCGGGTATGTGCGGGCCAAAGAGAGAAAAAAACAAAGTGTTTTTTGGAGGTGCTTTAAGGATCATCTGGGACAAACCCATGCCTTGGAAATTAAGGAAGAAACTGAACGGTTGAGTGCGATTGGCACCATCAAGCGCTTTTTCCCACGTGTCACCCAAGAGGCGATCGGTTGGAAATGGACGGATCATGCTGTTTCTTTCCCGTCGGTTTATCATTTGTCTGCTCATTCCGGGATGAAACAGGCGCTTCATGAGTGTCCCGACCTTGCCGTTGATTTTGCGAAAAAAGCGAGGGAATACGGGATTTTGAGAAGTCTTGCCGCCAAAAATCATTTTCCCAATTTACGGGCTGAAGCGGAAAAAGCGGGGGCCGATGCATTTTTGACGCTGGATCCCATGGCTTTTTATCCCAACGAGTTGGACAAACTGATCGAAAACGATGAAAAGGTCCGGGAACTGAAGAAGCAATTGGATGCATTGAACAAAAAGTTGGGAAAACCGTTTGCGAATTATTATGCACTCCTTGTCATGGACGGGGACAAGTTGGGGGATTTGTTGCAAGCTTTAAAGGACACTCGTGAAGAATGGAAGGTCAGCCAGGCTTTATCTGTTTTTTCACTGGGGGATGAAAAGGAGCCGGGCTTGGCTGATTACATTCGTGACCGGTATGACGGCGTGACGATTTATGCCGGCGGGGACGATTTGATGGCGATGTTTCCGCTGGATCAGGCAATCCCGGCCGCTGTCGATCTTTCCAAGCGGTACAAAAAGGCGTTTGAAAAAGTATTTTCCAAAGATCATATTGCAGCGAAAACAGCGACGGGTTCTGCCGCGATCCTTTTTGCCCGTTACAAGGTTCCATTGAAAGAAGTGGTGAAGGAAGGGCATCGCTTGCTGGATGATGTGGCCAAAAGCGGGACCGGACGCGACAGCTTGGCCGTCGGGGTTTGGACAAGCTCGGGGATTGCCACACAGTGGTCGGCACCTTGGGAGCATTTTGTGTTGGATTGGGAAACGAACCGGACCGTCTTTGATGACATTCGGGAAGGTCTGCAAAAGAAGGACGATCCGCTTTTGTCCAACAGCTTTTTATATAAATTGTCCATGTATGAGTCATTGTTGGAAAATCAGGAGGAAGCGGTTTTGGATCAAAAGCAGGTCAAGCGGTTGCTGTTTTCAGATTATGTCCGGATTTTGGGAGATTCCGGAAAATGGACCGATGAGAAGAAAGAAAAGATCGAAAAACAAATGGATCGGTTGCTCCAAGTCTGCTTTGTCGTGAAGCGATCAATGAAGGGGGATACCGCTTATCTCAGAGAGACCAACGAATTCAAAGCAGATGGAGCGATCTTGGCGAAGTTTTTGGCACAGAAAGGATTCGAAAAAGATGCATAACCAACGAAAGTGGATATGGCGTTTTCGTGCGTTGGACACTTTGTTTTTCCGGGATGGAACCCCGTTTAATATGGAGGAGACGGGGGTGGCACCACAAGGAGTGTTTCCTCCTTCGATCTTCACTTTGCAAGGTGCCATCCGGGCGGCAATGGCCCATTTTATCAAACAGTGGGTTCCCGGAAAGGAGTGGCCCAAAGAGCTGGGAGGCGAATACATCGACACCCGCAGGCTTTCCCCGGAGGAAAAGCGGAAAGTCTGGGCGCAGCCGGATTCACTGGGAAATTTAAGGTTGTCCGGACCTTATTTGCAAATGCATGGAAAACGATACGACCCGGTGCCGCTGGTGTTGTACGGCACCAGAGAGCGGTTGACCCGGCTTTCCCCGACAGAAAAAAGTGATGAAAGCGACTTTTTGCAAGTGAAATTCTTTTTGTCTCCGGACCGTCATCTGCCGGATGGTAAATGGATCGAGAACTGGTGGATTGATCGTGAGGGGATGGAGGTCATTCTGGAGGGAGGCGTTCCCGAACCAGACTCGTTTCTCTGTCCGGAAGATCATTGGAAACCGGAGCGGCGTGTCGGGATCAAGCGGGGACCCAACCGGACGGCTGAGGATCATCATCTGTATGCCGTCACACATACTCGTCCGGACCGGGATTTGGAAGTCGTGGTGGAAGTCTCCGGGATGGAAGAGAAATGGCACGTGCCGGAGAAGTTCATGATTCCGTTGGGCGGGGAAGGCCGTTTTGCGGAAGTGACGGTGGAAGAAAAAGATGCGGAAGATGATTCCGGTTTTCCATGCATCCCTGAAGAAAAGCAATTTTACCAAGATGGAAAAGGTTATTTTACGGTGACTTTGCTGACGCCCGGCCGGTATCCGGATATGAAAAAAGCGGTGAACCAAGGACCGCCGGAAATCAGGGAACATCTTTCATCCGCTGTTTGCCTTTCCGCCGGCATCGGCAAAGCGGTGCAAATCGGCGGTTGGAATGTGGCCAGAACATGGCCGCGGACGCTGATGACTTTTCTTCCGTCCGGAAGCACCTGGTTTTATCAGGCGGATCCGGAGGAGTTGGTCAAACTTAAGCATTTACATGGAGTGACAACGGGAGAATACCAGGAATACGGGATGGGACAAATAGTGATCGGAACCTGGAAGAAGAGAGGGGAAGCGAAATGAAAGGATACATCTTGGGTATGTTGGCAGAAACACCGGTTCATCCGGGAGCAGGACAAGTTTACAGTGTCATCGATTTACCGGTCGCCCGGGAGAAAACCACCGGCAGTCCGACCATTCCGGGCTCCGGCTTGAAAGGGGCTTTGAGAGAAAAATGGTTGGAGGAAAAAGGGGAAAAAGGTTTGGAAGATTTATTTGGTAAACAAGATCATGCGGGCGCCTTTGGGGTGGCGGATGCACGTCTGTTGTTGCTTCCCGTCCGTTCCTTGACCGGGCATTACCGTTGGGTGACAAGCCCTTATTTACTGAAACGGTTTTACCGGGATATGAAAATGGCCGGGGTGTTGGATAAACAGGATTCTTTTCCGCTCGAAATTCCGGAAATAAATAACGGGGAAATAATTGCTGCTGGTGTATATGAAAAAGATAAACCAATCTTCCTGGAAGAGTTGACGTTTAAGATTCGGGAAGAAACGGAGCTGATTGAGCGCTTGGTTCCGTATTTAAAGAAATTGATCCGTCATCCTTTTTTACATAAAGAGTTGAAAAACAGGCTTTCAATAATCAATGACGAAGAGTTTGCTTACTTTGCCCGCTACGGTTTGCCGGTAAATTTCCGGAATGTATTGGAGACCGGAACGAAAAAAAGCAATAACTTGTGGCAGGAAGAAGTGATTCCGCCGGATACGCTCTTTTATACGATGTTTGTGGCCCGGTTTGGTAACGAGGAAAAATTGAAGGAGTTTACTGATTATCTGAAAGATAGCCATTACCTCCAAGTCGGGGGGAATGAAACGATCGGCCAAGGCTGGATGGTGACCCAAGTGTTGGGAGGCGGACAGAATGAGTGACAGAACTTTGGAGCAACAGCGCGCTGCTTATTCATTGAAAGTGGTAAGCGAGGTGAAACAATCGAAAACGGAAAAGCAGGGGGATGAGTACGCCGGTTATGTGGTGAATTTGGCGGGAGCCATTCTGATCAACGGATTGGGACAGGCTTTGGCCCAGTTGCGTTCGGCAGCCAAAGATAAGGCGGATGATCCCCATGAATGGTTGTATCAGCATATTAACAAGTGGATTTGTAAAAAGCATCCGCATTCCGAGTTTGAAGAGGATAAAGATCTGCTTTTGCAATTAAGCCGGAAATCCCGGGCAGATTATCAGTGGGCGTTGATGGAGACGTTGGCGTTTTTGGAGTGGCATCGCAAGATCGCTGTGGCCGAACTGAAAAAGTCAGAGCCCGGGGAGGAGAAAGATGAGAAGCAATAAACAAGAAAACCAATTTTTTATACCTTTATATAATTTGGGTTCGTCGAAGCCTGATATTCGTGTATTAATGAAGGAAAAAGGAAATGCAGGATTATGGTATGAAAAATTTTGTGATCAATGGGACTGTAGACTTAGTAAAAATCGAAAATTCATCAGAAAATTGGCTTGGGAAGGTACCGGGAAACAACAGTGGAATAATAAAATTGCTAAAATCGGTAAAGTTGGGGACGCGGAAGAGATTGAGAGGGCGAAATACCGTTTGCAGCAATTGGTAAATAAAAAAAAGGGGAAGCTGATCCGGATGAAAACCGTTTCCCGGTTTGTTCCGGGTATGGGACGACCGAATCCGGTTGAAAACGGGGTGAACTGGCATCCGACACTGGGGGTTCCCTATTTGCCGGGTTCTTCGGTCAAAGGAGTTGTCCGGACTTGGGCGGAGTTTTATGAGGAGAATGATCCAAAAGATATTCAACAGATCTTTGGGAGTGACCGGACTGATTCGGAACAAAACGAAAATAACCGCCAAGCAGGAAGTGTCATCTTTTTTGATGCCATTCCGGCAACTCCAATCCGGTTGGTGGAAGATGTGATGACCCCACACTTTTCAAAATACTACACGGATCCGGGAAATATTTCTCCGAGAGAATGGGAGAACCCCATTCCCATTCCTTTTTTGGCCGTGGACGAAAATCAGCCATTTCTCTTTGCGGTTGCTCCCCGTGAGGAAAAAAACATAAAAGATGTGGACAAAGTGGTTCATTGGTTGAAAGAAGCGATGAGTTGGACCGGGGCCGGGGCCAAGACGGCTGTGGGTTACGGTCGTTTTGAAGAAATCCGATAAAAAATTGCCGGTTGAAGTGTTTCAACCGGCAATTTCTTTTTGAACAGATGTTAAAAAAGGCTCCGGCAGTCGTCCGGCACTTGAAAAGGGTTTTCTTTATTGATGCGATCATAAAACATGATTCCGTTCAGGTGATCGATCTCATGTTGAATGACAATGGAAGCATAACCTTTCAATTTCAAGGTGACTTCTTTGCCCTCTAAATTAAACGCTTTGACCTTGACCCATTCGTAACGGGGGACAAAGCCCTTTACTTCCCGGTCGACGGAGAGGCAGCCTTCCCCTTGCGGCAAATACACCATCATAATGGAATGGCTGATGATCTTTGGATTGACGAGGGCATATTCGTGTTCCGTCCCTTCCTCATCCGCGAAGTAAGCCGTAAACATGCGTTTGTTCAAGCCGATTTGATTGGCGGACAAGCCGACACCTGCCCGCAGTTGATACTTTTTGGACAACACGGGGTCTTGGCTGTTTTTCAAGAAGTTCATCATACAGATTAACGTTTCCTGATCCTGTTTGGACAAAGGTACGTTCACTTCCCGGGTCCGTTTGCGCAAAATCGGATGGCCTTCCCTTACAATGTCTTTCATGGTAATGGTATAACCTGTGTGAAATTTACTCATAGATAAATAACTCATCCACCTTTACCTTTAAAACTTTGGATAATTTGAAAGCCAATTCCAGCGTGGGGTCGTATTTATCGTTTTCGATGCAATTGATTGTTTGTCTCGCCACTCCGCAAGCTTTGGCAAGTTGCTCTTGAGTGAGCTCCAGCTTTTTGCGGATTTCTTTGATTTTGTTTTTCAACCGTATCACCCGTGTCAAAAGAATTGGACATTTACAGTTTAACAATTCATCACAGGATGTCAATAACTTTGGACATTTTCGGTTTTATATTTCTGGCAAATGATATGATCAGAGATCATAAAGCTAATCCTTATTCGTATCTGGCATGATATAATTTAAGTGGTCTATTTTTTGCTCAAGGGCAGGTGGCATCATGACGATTTATTTTTACCGGGTAAATGAACCTTATGGCTGTTTTTCCAATTTTTCTCCGCACGGCTTCAGGTTGGATGGGAAATGGTGGCCGACAAGTGAACATTATTTTCAGGCGCAAAAATTTGCCGGGACGCCTTATGAAGAAAAAGTCCGGTTGGCCAAAAGCCCGATGGAAGCGGCCAATACCGGACGGGATCGAAGGTTGCCTTTGCGGGATGATTGGGAAGAAGTGAAAGATGACATCATGCGAAAAGCCGTTCTCAAAAAGTTTCAAACCCACAAGGAGATCCGGGAAATCTTGTTGTCCACCGGAGATGAACGGATTGTTGAAAAGACACCGGTGGATCGTTATTGGGGATGTGGCCCCGACGGAAAAGGAAAAAACCGGTTGGGGGAAATTTTGATGGAAGTCCGGGGAATCCTGCGCGGGGAAAAGGAAAGCGGAAACGAATCTTAAACAGGCAGGCCCGGGAACGAAAAATTTGTATAATGGAAAGAAGCCTGAAGAGAGGAGGAACAACAGTGGCTCAATGGGGATATTTTTTGAATTTTATTTATTATCTCGGCGTTTCCATTCCGCTTGTGCTTTTGGGTTATTTGTTGTTTTTGTGGTCAACGCCTTATCGTGAAATCGGGTTGATCCGCGCCGGAGCGGATACGGAGGATGACACCAAAGTGCGGGCGGCCAAAGCGGCGGCCCATGATTTGGGCGGAAAAGTGTTGGGGTTGGTCATTGTGGTGGCTTCTGCCATTTTTAATTCCGTGAACCTGGTGGATCTGATCATCTGGGGAGTCGTGGGGATTTTGTTTCATTTGGCGATCTTTTTCCTGTTCCACTGGTTTGCGCCGTTTAGTGTGTTGAAGGAAATTCCCAAAGGCAATGTGGCCGTGGCGATTTTCTCATCCAGACTCCATATTGCAGCCGGAATTTTGATGGCCGCACTGATCAGTTATTAAACCGGAGGATCTCCTGATACATAGCAGAGCCGTTTTGTCGCAAAGATGAAATGGCTCTTTTTTTGGGCAGATAGCGGGAGTCCGGAAAGACACGGGGACCGGCAAATATGCATAGGAATATCATCAAAGAAAGGGATTGTATCCAAAGGTATATTCTGTTAATATCAAATAAAAACACACTATTTTGATGAGATTTATTGGCGTTTGCCCGGGAGGCATGGATATGACAGAAGCATTATTTAATGATTTGTTTGATGAATGGGCCGACCATTATGATGAAACCGTTTTCGGCGGCCATGAGGAATATAAAGAGGTGTTTGAAGGATATTCCGACATTTTGAAAGCGGTAGTGGATGCTCTTCAACTTCCGGAACAAAGTCTGGTGTTGGAGTTTGGTGTCGGCACCGGAAATTTGTCCCGTTTGCTCTTAAATTCCGGTTACCGGGTGATCGGTATCGAGCCATCGGAAGCGATGCGGAAAAAGGCAAAAGAAAAAGTGCCGGATTTAAAGCTGTATGAAGGACACTTTTTGGATGTCCCGGAGGAAATCCCCTCGGTTGACGCGATTGTGAGCACTTATGCCTTTCATCATTTGCCGGATGAAATGAAAGACCGGGCACTCCGCGAGTTGGCCGGCCGGTTGAATCCGGGAGGCAAAATCGTGTTTGCCGATACTGTTTTCCGGGATGAAGAGGCGAAGCGAAACATGCAACAAGAAGCGGAAGAACGCGGTTTCCACGAGCTGGCATCGGATTTGAAACGGGAGTTTTATCCGGTGGTGAGCCGTTTGGAAAACGCTTTCCAACAGGCGGGGTTGACCGTGGCCTTCAAACAGCTGAACCGTTTTGTATGGCTGATGACGGCGCAAAAAGCCTGAAGAGAAAACCGGTTTTTCAGACGGTTGCAAGCGATCGGGAGAGAAATCCTGATCGCTTTTTTGTGTTCTGGTCTTACGGACAATCTGATGATATGCTTAAAGTTGGGCGGGATCCGTTGGATGCGCGGATTCAGCCGTTGATGTGGTGAAGCAAACGGCAAGAGTTTACGTTTGAAACGGATGACTCAGGTGACGGGTGGTGAAAGATGAATGCGTCAGACCAAACGCATGAGTTTGGAACAAGCCATGGCAGACTTGGTGAAAGATGGCGAATCGGTTGTGATGGGCGCCTGTCTGGAGGCGATGATTCCGTTTGCGGCCGCTTATGAGTTGATTCGTCAGAAAAAAGAAAATTTAACGTTAATTGCGCCCATCTCCGATATTTTGTTTGATGTGATGATTGGCGCCGGTGTGGTGGACCGCCTGATTGCCGCGTGGTCCGGCAATGTGAGTGCGGGCCTTGGTTACAATTACCGCCGGGCGATGGAAAAAGGGATTCCCCGCCCCCTCAAAGTGGAGGATCACAGCAATTTTACCATCGGTTTGGCCCTGTTGGCCGGAGCAATGGGAGTTCCGTTTTTGCCGACCCGGTCGTTGCTGGGATCGGATCTTCTCAAAACCAATCCGAAGCTTCAGGTCGGCACTTCTCCGCTCGGGGAGGAAAAACTGGTGTATGTTCCCGCCCTGACGCCGGATGTCGCCATTTTGGGCGTGCAGCGCGCGGATGAATTTGGGAATGCGCACCTCTGGGGAAATCTCGGCGTGGCGCAAGAAGCCGCCCTGGCGAGCAAAAAAGTGATTTTGCTGGCGGAAGAAATCGTGCCGGGCGACGTGATTACCAGCGACCCCAACCGATTGCTGGTTCCCGGCTTCAAAGTGTCGGCCGTGGTGTATTGTCCGGGATTTTGCCATCCCTCCCCCATGCCGGGATATTATCAACGGGATCATTCCTTCTTTCACGATTACCATCAAGAGAGCAGGGATGAAGAAGGTTTTCGGAAGTGGTTGAACCAATGGGTCTTGTCGGTTTCTTCCCATGAGGAATACCTCCGGTTGCTCGGAAGCCGTTGGGAGAGGCTGAAGATAACGAAAAAAGCGTTGGCGGCAGAAGTGAACTATGCTTACGAATAATGCCGGAGAGGGAGTGGGGAAATGGATTATACCACCGAAGAACTGATGGTGATTGCCGCAGCGAGGGAAATCCGGGACAAAGATGTCGTCTTTGTCGGGATGAGGCTCCCGATGCTGGCTTTTGCCGTGGCCAAAAAACTGCATGCTCCCGACGCCATCGGATTTTTCGAATGCGGTATCGTCCGGGACGAGCCTCCCGATGAACTGTTATACACGATGGGGGATCCTCCCAATGTGACAGGAGCCCAGTGGTGTACCTCCACCAATCATTTGATGTTTCTCATGCAACAAGGATGTGTCGATGTCGGGTTCATCGGCGGGGCGCAAATCGACCGTTACGGAAATATCAACACCTCCTATCTTGGAGGGACCACAACTCCCAAGGTGAAACTGCCCGGAAGCGGGGGAGCGGCGGATATCGCCTCGCTTTCCAACCGGTTGTTGGCTATCATGAACCATGAAAAACGGAGACTTACCGACCGCGTGGACTACATCACTTCCCCCGGGTTCGGCAATGGAAGCGGATGGCGGGAATCGGTGGGATTGCCCCGGGGAGGATTGTCCGCTTTAATCACCAATTTGGGGGTCTTAAAGCCGGATCCTGAAACCAAAGAATTGATGCTTGCAACCATTCATCCCGGCGTCACTTTTGAACAAGTGCAAGAAAACACCGACTGGCCGTTAAAGCGGTTTGACTCGCTTACCGAAACCCTGCCTCCTTCCGGAGAAGAACTGAAAACCCTCCGCTCGATCGATCCGGAAGGTTTTTGGACAGGACGCCGGAAGAGGAAGGAAGCATGAGACAAAATTAATTTTAACTTGGTTTGATGGCAGTGGCTGGGATCGGTTATTGGCATCAATGTGTGGTGCTGGCGACGGCATTCAAGTTCCCACTGTCAATAACGACTAAGAACTGGTTCAGCAAAAACAGCCTGTTTCGTCCCCTCTGGTCGATGAACAGCAATGAATTGTGGAAAAGATACCTGAACCAATGTCAGAGATCGTGGACTGGTTGGGGGACAAAATTTCAGGAGCATGGGAATGGACCAAAGAGAAAGCGGCTGCCTTTTGGGAGTGTTTTACTGAATTCTGCTCCCAAATAGCACTAAAAAACTTATTGCTCAATCACACCCGCGGTACAATGCCGATAATGAGCCCTGCAAGAAGAATTACTTGGGATGATATAAGGTGAGGAAGGTTTTTTTATGAGTAAATGGGAACTGATGCTTTGCAAGCCAGATGGGAGAGAAAAGATTAAAAATCCGGATTGGAAACAAATCAAAAGTTACTTGGATCAAGTGGATGGAGATCGACGTCGTGATCATAATTTCCTTGATGCTTTATGTTTAATCAACCCGGATATTGGTGAAATGAACGTCTTCGGGGGAAATGAAATCGATGGTCGTCGACTTTACGCGATCATTTATTTCCCAGCAGAATTTGATTATGAAAAACAATATATGTTGCTCAATCCCGAGGTTCAAACACGAGGTGAAGAGTATGAACTGATCACAAACGAAGGAGTGGGAATAGATTTCAACAAGGAATGGTTGGTGGAATATGACCCGATGATTCAAGCTTTTAAACATTTCTTTGAAACAGGAAAACTTAACGATACATTGGAATGGGATGAGTGGTAGGACACACCAGGATACTTATGGGTTCGTTTCCGCTATATTTGGCGTAATATATGAAGGGGATTTTTTCTTTAATCGTCCGATATTCTGAAATCATCAAACCCTTTCCCATGGCCATTTTTGGCTGTGGGATTCTTTAATTTGGTTAAAGCGCGGCTCATTTCACAGTTCAAACAGTTAGTAAAGGAGAAACCTGGTGGATCCAAAAGGTGATCAGGAGGGACATAATGAAGAACTTGAGTAATACTATACCAAAATAAAAAGTAATATAAAAAAATAAAGAGGAATATGTTTTGTCGATGCAAAAAACGTTGAATATCCCCCTTTGCAAAGGATACGGATCATCTCTTGTTTTATTATCAAGTGGAATTTCCCGAGATTCAACATTTCGAAGTGATGGCAATGGATGCTCATGGTGGAAGAATTGAAAAAGATGCAAACGGGAATGACATTGAAGTAATTTTTTCCTTATAATGGATTAACAATTCAATGGAATGAAGAAGAACCCGATTATGATGAAGAGTTGGCTATGAAATTACAACAATTTGCGAAAGAGAAACTCGCAGTTCTTCTTGCAGAAGCATTTGATCAGGTAAAGAACAATTCATTGAAACTTCCGTGTTATTTTTACGACGATGTGGAATCAGATGCTTAAGATTTAAGAAACTAACAGTGGATCGATGCATTTTGATTTATAAAGAAAGGGATTCATTGGCAGTGCTGTTTGGCCTGCCATTTTTATTGTGATAAATATGTGGTGAATGGATAGAAAGATGGGGTAAGAAAGCAAACAGGTTTGGAATTGCCTGAAAAACTTTGGCATTTAAATAAAATTGGATGCAAATCTGAGACATCAGGGAGGCGGGATCCATGGCTGAGTTGACTAAAGAATTAAAAGAGTTTTGGAAAGATCAACTGGTTTTGTTCCATCATGAACAGCTGCCTCCATCCGGTTTGTCCGAAGCGACCCTGACGTTCTTATCATCGGTCGGGTTGCCGCTGGATTCTGAGAAGGTGAAAGGAAGCCCTTTTTATCTTCATTTTTATGATCAGCTCAAAATGAAACAGGATCATGAAGGTGAGGGCTATCTGATGATTGGTGAGAACGAAGGAAATGAAATCGGGATCCATTGTAAGACGGATTGTTTGTATTATTTGGATTCCTGGTTTGCCAAAGGAAAAAGGTGGATGAACGCAAATATTGCTACATTCCTGATGTTTCTCAAAATCTATCTGAGTCACCAGCCGCAACTGATCGATTCGATGGAGACGGGGGATGAAGAAAGGATTCGGGGAATCGTCGGGGAGATCAAACAACAATTTCATCAATTCGATCCAAAAGCTTTGGAAGAGGAAGAAACCTATTGGTCGGTGATTCTTGAGCAAGTGGAAGATGGTTTGATTTGCTGATATGCATATCATCGGAAAGCCGGGAGCTGAGAAATTCAGCTCTCGATTTTTGTTGAGCGTGAAAATCGGAGAGAGGATGATTTGTCGACTTATCTGATTTAAAATATAAATATAAATTTTTTGTTTTTAAAGGTGGCGGCCGGTTGGATGACACAGGGAGGGAAGCAGAAAGTGAAGTGGTATAAAAAAGTAAACACCGATGCAAAAGCGGCTTATTTATTGGCTTTGTCCGAAATGATATGTGTACAAAATATCCGGCTGTGAATGGTTTCAAGAAGCAAGGGAAGCGATGGACAGGTGTTGGGAATGGGTGGAGGAGAAGAAGCATACCGGTCTCGGGCTTTATGAGACATTGGACCGGGATGGGGAAGATGGAGAAAATGGTTTGTTTTTGAAGCAATATATGAAGAAATCGTCCATGATGCACAAATCGGGTTGGTTTGGTTTAGTCTCTTGGATGCCATTTGTTATACGACTTGGCGGGCTTTTCTTTATGAACGGAAAAAGAGTCTTCCCCAAACATTGGAGTTGGAAAGTGATGAAACGATTGATCAGTTTACGGACAAAGTGACGAAAATTAACGGATACCAAGAGCAATGGGCGGAACGTTTGTAACAATATCTTTTGCAAAATTATCCGTCCGGAAGTAACAACAAGATCCGGCGGGAAGAAATTATGCGCCAGATCTGACCTGATGAAAAACACACGGAGCTAGGAAGATCTGAGGCGGAAAACGGGACTTTCGGGATGTACCGGACTTTCTTTCTTGCGGTGGGTCCGATGTGAATCTTTTATTTTTGTCTCATCAAAAAACAAGGGGGCGAACCAAAATGAACACCCGTTTGCCTTTGCAACGGGAAACGATGGGATCTCAACAACCGGCTTATTATCGGTGGTTGATTTTGACGATTGCAACTTGGTCTCAAGCTTCTGCAACGTTGGTCACTTACGGAGTCGGGCCGCTGGCCGCGATTTGGCAGGAACAATGGGGATGGACCACTTCCCAGGCGGGGTTGTTGGTTTCTGCCGTCCAAATCGGCCCTTTATTGTCGATGCTCTTTATTGGCCATGCATTGGATCAATACGGGGAACGCTGGCTGATCAGTTTGGGTTCCGTTTTGTTGGGGCTTTCGTTTTTCTTTGTATCGTTCACGGAGAATTACTTCTTGTTGTTGGGATTACTCGGGATTGTCGGGATTTGGTATGGAACGGCCCAACCCGGGGGAAGCAAAGTGATTTTGCGCTGGTTCTCAGAAAGGGAAAGAGGCTTGGCCATGGGCATCCGGCAGGCCGGCATTCCCATCGGAGGGGCCATCGGCGGAATGTTGCTTCCGTACTTGTCTTTTCATTTCGGATGGAAAGCGGCGGTATATACCCAGGCGGCCCTTGCCATTTTCGGTGGTTTGTTGTTCCTGGTTTTATACCGGGATCCGCCTCTTCCGCGCCAAAGCCAAAACAACCGCAATGCACAATTCAAAGAAAAGATCAAAGAGATTGCCAAAAATAAAAAAACGTTTCCGGTTTTATGCACCGGGATCATCATGGTTTCTCTTCAGATGGTTTTGGTGGGACATTTGATGATCTTCTTCAGCAATGAGACCAATGTGGAACTGGTTCACGCGGGACAGCTGTTATCCGCGGCTTTGCTGAGCGGAATGGCAGGGAGGATCGTGCTGGCTTACATCAGTGACAAGTGGTGGGGCGGAAACAGGGAATACCCGCTTCATCTTTCCATCTGGGCATCCGTGTTGGGCGTCTCTGTTTTGATTTTCCTTCCCGCGTCATTGCCTGTGTGGGTTCTCTTTCTCTTGTCGGCATGGTTGGGCTTTTTTGGCATCGGTTGGTTCAGTTCCTTTCTCCTCGCAGTGGCTGAGCACGCCCCGCCCCAAGCAGACGGGTTGATGGTCAGCTATGCGCTCACACTCAACCAAGTGGCCATCATCCTGGCTCCGGCTGTTTTCGGGTTTATCGTGGATATGCAATCTTATTCCGTGGCTTGGTTGCTCATGGATTTGTTGCTGATCGGTAATGGATTGTTACTTTTAAAGAAAAGGACATTTGAAGGATAATTTGGTGCATGCCACTCAGATCAAAGTGGCTTTTTTATGACCATAAGTGGAGAGGGATCGTTTGCAACAATATCTGCTTCACAACCATCCGGCGGGAAGCAGGAAGAATCAAAAGGGAAGCACTGAGTGAAGTTGATGAATTGATTTTTGATATATTGATTCCTGCCCGCAGGTTTTTGCATAAATCAGAAATGAAAAGATAAACAGGTGATACCCATGAAATGGATTTCAAACGTTCATGATGACGCCGGGCCGGCTTATTTATTGGCTTTAACAGAAAAACTGATCAACCGGTTGAAAGGAACAAAGGGTTATCCGCAGTTGAAAAAGACGATTGGCATGTGTTGGGAATGGGTGGAGGAGAAAAAACACAGTGCGGATGATATTTATTTCGAGTTTGACAATGAAAATGACACGGGGGTGTCGATCTATCTTGAGCTGACCGATGATCCGCAAGAAGAGCAGATTTGGGTGTGTGCAATGTACGCCATTTGTTATACCATATGGCGGGCATATGATCACGCAAATGAAAAATACATTCCCCAACCCATTGAAATGGTTGATCATGACACGATTGATGAATTTATGAAGCAGATCAGACAAATCGACGGATACCAAGCGAAATGGACTGAGCGTTTGCAACAATATCTGCTTCACAACCATCCGGCGGGAAGCGCGAAGAAGATCAAGAGAAATGAAATCATGAAGGGCATCGCTTAAAACGGAACCAGGACAGTCTTTCCGGATAACGGGAAGGCTGTATTGATTTGAACGGGTCCGGGTTTGTGAGTGGTTTCAAAGCATATCTTTCTTTTTTCGGCATATATATTTACTTGCGACGGGGAGGAAAAAAGGAGGAGGTTTTGTGCAATTTTATTACGGGGAAAAAATGCCGCTTCGCATTCTGGATGAAGCCGAATTTTGGAAGCAGCAGGAGGCGGAACACACCGTTGTGATCAAGGAACTGGTCAAAAATTTGGAATCCCGGTATGTGGAGGCATTGAATGAGTGGGAAAAAGCTTTGACGGACACCCATCAGCTCGTTGTTCGCTGGATTGAGACGAAGATCCGGTTGCCCTGCAAAAAAAATCCGGAGTTGGAATACCGGGTGAAGCATTTGGTCCGGTTTTGCCTCCACCAAAGTGAGCAATTTATCAAATTGTGCAGGATGATTCGCGACCAAAGCGCGGCTTTTCAAGGGAACAGGACAGCGCAAGTGGTGATGAATCATATTATTCGGGAATCGGAATATTTTATCGGGATCGCGCAAACGATCCTCTGGCGGTGTTAAACGGTTGAAGACTCCTGTCCCGGTGGGGGAACAGGGGTTTTTTTGTCGCGGAAAATAAGTCATTTTTGCTCATGCATAAATGACTGAACCAATGCAAAAACGACTTACGACATGAACCGGGTGGATCCACATGATTCCCAAACCCCTTGTCAACAAGCGGTTTCATGCCGGCGAATTGTACATTTATATTTGGCATAAAATTTGCAATTTAAAAAATAACGAGACATGGGACAAGGAGGGGGTTTTTTTGCGCTTTGCCGGAAAAGTGGCGGTTGTCACCGGTGCAGGAAGCGGGATAGGCGAAGCGATTGCCAAACGGTTGGCACAGGAAGAAGCATACGTGGTTCTGGTCGGCCGGACATTGAGCAAGTTGGAAAGGGTTGCCGGCGAAATCGGGGAGTCGCATGCGACCACGTACTCGGCTGATGTGACAAGTGAACAGGAAGTGAAGCGGCTTTCGGATTTTATTGAAGAAAAGTTTGGCCAGATCGATATACTCGTCAATAACGCCGGCAGTTCAAAACTGAATTTGTTGGAAAATATTTCGGTTGAAGAATGGGAAGAAGTGCAGGCAGCCAACCTGCGCAGTGTGTTTCTGGTCACCAAAGAATTGTCCAAACGGATGAAGGGCGGACAAAACCGGGCCATTGTCAATATTGCCTCCATTTCGGGAATGAAACCGGGGACGCTGTTTGCCCATTACTCTGCGGCCAAAGCCGGAGTGATCAATCTGACCCGTGCGTTTGCTTATGAGCTTTCCTCATACGGCATACGTGTCAACTCGGTCAGCCCCGGATTTATTGAAACCCCGCTGATCGAAGACAGTTTGAATAACCCTGGTTTTGTCAAAACCATTGAGCGCCACACTGTTTTGAAACGGGTTGGGAAACCGGAGGAAGTGGCGGGGACCGTCGCCTTTTTGGTTTCCGATGATGCTTCGTACATCACCGGGGCGGACATTGTGGTCGACGGCGGCTGGCTGATTAAATAAGCGGTTGATTTGAAGGAGGCGGAACATGATCGATTTTGAGCTGACCCCGGAGCAGAAGGAAATCCGACGGCTGGCACATGATTTTGCCGAAAAAGAAATCCGTCCTCATGCGGCTTACCATGATGAGACCGAGGAGTTTCCCTGGGAGATTGTCAAAAAGGCACACAAGCTGGGATTGACGACCTTTTCGTATCCCGAGGAATACGGCGGCGGAGGCATCGATGATCCGGTGACCAGCCTGCTGGTTTCCGAAGAACTGGCTTGGGGATGCGCCGGCATCGCGGTGGCCATCAACGGGTCGCATCTGCCCGCTGCCGCCATCATGGCCATGGGAACCACCGAACAGAAGAAAAAATGGATCCCGATGCTGTGTGATCCCGATCGTTGCTTGATCGGCGCCATGGGGCTGACGGAACCCGGAGCCGGTTCGGATGTTTCTTCCATTCAAACCACGGCCCGGCGGGAAGGCGATGTGTATGTATTAAACGGGACCAAACAGTTTATCACCAACGGGGGCATCGCGGACATCCACGTGGTGTTTGCCACTTTGGACCGGAGCAAAGGCTGGAAGGGCATCGCGGCGTTTCTCATTGATGACAAAAACACGCCGGGTTTTTCCATGGGACGCAAAGAAAAGAAGATGGGGGTCCGGGCGTCGCATACCGCCCAGATCATCCTGGAAGATGTGCGGGTTCCGGTTGAAAACCGGCTGGGCGGGGAACCGGGGGATCCGGAATATGTCCCGGGGTATGTCGGGGCTTTGAAAATGTTGGAGCACACCCGGCCGGGAGTGGCTGCCTCCGCCATCGGCATTGCCCGGGCGGCCTATGAATATGCCCTGCAGTACGCCAAGGAGCGAATCCAATTTAAAAAACCGATTATTGAGCATCAAGCCGTTGCCTTTAAACTGGCTGACATGGCGACCCGGATTGATGCCGCCCGGCTTTTGACCTGGAGGGCCGGTTGGATGCGGCATCGAAAGATTCCTTTTCACCGGGGCGAAGGCAGTATGGCGAAGTTGTTTGCCGGGGATGTCGCCGTGCAAACCACGATGGATGCCATTCAAATCCTCGGCGGCTATGGATACATCAAGGAGTATCCGGTGGAAAAATGGGCCCGGGACGCCAAGATCTATCAAATTTGGGAAGGAACGGCCGAAATCCAAAGACTCGTGATCTCCCGGGCCATTGCCAAACACGGGAAATGACGGTAAGGGAGGAAACGAAAAGTGGATGTGAATGCATTCCGGAAATGGGTGGGCAAAGAATCCGCCCCGGTCAAAAATGAAGTGGAAAAAGGCGCCATCCGCAAATTTGCCGAAGCAATCGGGGATCCCAACCCGCTGTATCATGATGAGGCGTATGCCCTAACCACACGCCACGGCCGGATCGTCGCACCGCCGACGTTTTGCCGGACGTTTGATTATGGCACGATTCCGGGGTTTTCTCTCAAGACGGACGGTCTCATTCACGGGGAACAACAGTTTGAATACTTCCGTCCTGTTTATGCAGGGGATGTGATTTACTGCTCGACGAAATTGGCGGATGTTTATGAAAAGCAAGGGAAATTGGGGAAGATGATCTTTTTGCTGTATGAGCAAAAAGGCGTGGATGAAGCGGGAGAGACGGTCTTTATTGCCCGGTCCAATGTGATTTACCGGGGACAGGAGGGATGAAGTTGCGGACATTTCAACCGGGGGATCCGATCGGCCCGTTCAAAAAACCGCCGGTCACCCGTACCCAGTTGGTGATGTATGCGGGAGCGTCGGGAGATTTCAACCCCATTCATTATGATGACGATTATGCCCGAAAATCCGGATTGGGCGGAGTGATTGCCCACGGCATGCTGACCATGGCCTTTGTCGGGCAAATGCTGACCAACCTGATCGGGACGGACGGGGATTTGAGAACATTCGGGGTCCGGTTTACGGGAATGGTTCGTCCGGGCGATGAGATCACCTGTGAAGGACGGGTGAAAGAAACGAGATGGGAAGAAGGAAAACAAGTGGTTTTATGCGACATTTGGGCATCGACGCAAAATGGGGACCGGGTTGTCACCGGCAAGGCGGAATTTTCCGTCCCGGCAGCGTGATTTTTTCAATAAGGAGTGGATGAAATATGAGATTGAAAGACCGTGTGGGGATTGTCACCGGATCGGGAAGAGGAATTGGTGCTGCAACGGCGATACGCCTGGCGGAAGAAGGAGCCAAGATCACCGTGACGGATGTGAATGCCGAAACCTGTGAAGAAACGGCGCAAAAAATTCGCGAAGCCGGAGGAGAAGCCATCGCGGTCCCTTGCGACATCACGAAACGGCAAGAAGTGGAAGATATGGTGCAAAAAACCGTGGACACGTTTGGCCGGTTGGACATCCTGGTGAATAATGCCGGGGTGATCCGCGATAATCTGGTCCATAAAATGACCGACGAAGATTGGGATATCGTCATGGATGTGCATCTGAAAGGAACCTTTTATGCATCCAGGGCGGCCCAACGGTTCATGGTGCCAAACCGCTACGGGAAAATTGTCAATTTCAGTTCCACTTCGGCGCTCGGCAACCGGGGACAATTGAATTACTCGACAGCAAAAGCGGGGATTCAAGGGTTCACCAAAACGCTGGCCATTGAACTCGGCAAATTTAACATCAATGTCAATGCCGTGGCCCCCGGTTTTATCGAAACGGACATGACCCGGCAAACGGCGGAAAGGATCGGGGTTCCCTTTGAAGATTTTAAAAAAGCGGCAGCACAAACCATTCCTCTGGGGCGAACAGGCAAACCCATTGACGTGGCCAATGCGGTCTTGTTCCTGGTGTCGGATGAAGCCAGTTTCATCACAGGGCAAGTGCTTTATGTCCGGGGTGGGGTTTGATTGAAACCGTCCATTTGGGAAGAGGTGCAAAAAAACGGCACCGGGATGGAAAAGCTGCTGCTTGAGCGGGTGAAACAGGCGATCTTAAACGTCCGGGAAAATGTCTCGACACATCTTCATGAAATGATTGGGTTCAAAGGGGAGTGGACATCCGAAAAAACGCTTCAATTTGAAACCGAAGTGACTCCGTTTTTGTGGAACCTGAATCAAGCCGTCCATGGCGGCGTGATTGCCTACATTGCGGATACGACGATGGGATCGTTGGTCTACTCCCGGCTGCCGCCGGGGAAAATGTCGGTGACTTCTGAAATGAAAATCAATTACATCCGTGCCGTGCACAAAGGGAGATTGAAAACACAGGCGGAGTTGTTGCATCTGGGCAAGCGGACGGCGGTGGCAGAGTGCAGGATTTATGACGGGGATGATCAGCTGGTCGCCGTCGCCAGCGCCTCTTTTGCCATCCTGGATCAGAAAATCTGATGCGAAAAAGGGGGAGACTTTGGTGGCCAAGGTAACCGTGGTGGGCGGGGTGAGTCATGCCAAAGGACAACCGTTTGCATACGAAAAGCTGTCTCTGCCGCAAATGTTTGACCGCACAGTGGAACGACACCCGGACCGGACCGCCGTTTATTTTTATGACCGGGAGATTTCCTACAAAATGTTACAAGACATGTCCAAGCGGGTTTCCGGAGCTTTGCGGGCCTGCGGGGTGAAAAAAGGGGACCGGGTCGGGATCATGTTGCCAAACTGTCCGCCTTATGTGATTTCTTTTTTTGGTGTCTTGCGGCGGGGAGCGGTCGTGGTTCAGATCAACCCGATGTATACCCGGCGGGAGTTGGAAGCCATTTTAACCGATTCCGGAGCGGACGTGTTGATTGTTTCCGGGGATTTGTATCCGCGTGTCCAAAACATAAATTCTTTCTCCCGGTTGAGAAAAGTGATCATCGTGGAAACGGATTCGTTCCGGTTGGAAAATCCGCTGTCCCACGAAGTTTCTTGGACAGCGTTTCTTCATGCGTCGGCACCGGTTCCCGATGAACCGGTTGAACCGGAGCGGGACGTGGCGGTGTTTCAATATACCGGCGGAACCACGGGACGTTCGAAAGGCGCCATGCTGACCCATCAAAATCTGGTGGCAAACGTCCAGCAAATTCATGCGCATGCCAGCGAAAACCCCTTGACGGAGCAGGACAAAATTTTGACCGTGATCCCGCTCTTTCATGTGTACGGTATGACTTGCGCCATGAATTTCGGCTTTTTTCTCGGCAGTTCCCTGATTTTGCTGCCCCGGTTTGAACCACTGGAAGTGCTGGAAACCATTCAGAAACACCGTCCCGCTTATTTTCCCGGGGTGCCCACGATGTATGTCGCGTTAAATGCATATCCGGGAGCGGAAAAATACGGTGTGGATGCCATCCGGATCATCAACAGCGGATCGGCATCCCTGCCGGTCGAATTGATTCAATCGTTTGAGAAAAAGACCGGTGCCGTGATGTATGAAGGTTACGGTTTGTCGGAAGCCTCCCCCACCACGCACAGCAACCCGCGTTCCGGGCAGAGAAAGCCGGGGAGTGTGGGCATTCCCCTTCCGGGAACCGAAGCCAAAATTGTGGATCTGGAAACCGGAACCCGGACGGTGAAGATCGGGGAAACCGGGGAACTTGTGATCCGCGGTCCGCAAGTGATGAGAGGGTATTGGAACATGCCGGATGAAACCAAACAAACCCTTCGGAACGGCTGGCTTTATACCGGGGATATCGCCCGCATGGACGAAGACGGCTATTTTTACATCGTGGACCGGAAAAAAGATTTGATCATTGCCGGCGGATACAACATTTATCCGCGGGAAGTGGAAGAAGTGTTGTACACCCATCCGGCCGTACTGGAAGCGGCGGTGGTCGGGGTGCCGGATCCGTACCGCGGCGAGACGGTTAAAGCGTATTTGGTGTTCAAACCGGGGGCCAAAGCAACGATTCAAGAGTTGGAAGTGTTTTGCCGCAAACATCTGGCGCCTTTTAAAGTGCCGAAACAGTTTGAAATCCGTTCCTCCCTTCCCAAAAATGCCGTCGGGAAAATATTACGCCGGGTGTTGAGGGATGAAGCGAAAAAAGGAGGGGACAACCCGTGATGAACTTTGCTTTGTCCGCGGAACAAAAGGCGGTTGCCGATTTGGTCCGGCGCTTTGTGGACCGGGAAATCCGGCCGTATATCCGGAAGTGGGATGCCGAAGGGCATTTTGAGCCAAAGATTTTGCAACGGCTGGCTGAATTGCAACTCATGGGGGTATGCATCCCGGAAAAGTACGGCGGTGCCGGAATGGATTACAATACGCTGGCCATCGTGTGTGAAGAGTTGGAACGGGGGGACATTGCTTTTCGCACCGCGGTTTCGGTTCACACCGGCTTAAACAGCCTGACGCTGTTGCAATGGGGCAATGAGGAGCAAAAAGAAAAGTATTTGACGCCCCAAGCCCGTGGCGGGAAGATCGGCGCTTTCGGTCTCACCGAGCCGGATGCCGGATCCGATGTGGCGGCAATTTCCACGACGGCCGTGAGAGACGGGGATGTTTACCGGTTGAACGGGCAAAAGACCTGGATTTCCTTATGCGATGTGGCGGATCATTTTCTGATTTTTGCCAAAACGGATCCTTCAAAAAAGCACAAGGGCATCAGTTGTTTTATCGTGGAACGCGATTTTGAGGGCGTCACGACCCGGGCCATTCAAGGGAAGTTGGGAATTCGCGCCGGCAATACCGGAGAAGTGTTTCTGGATGATGTCCGGGTTCCGGTGGAAAATCGCGTGGGGGAAGAGGGAGAAGGATTTAAGATTGCCATGTCGGCCTTGGACAACGGACGTTTCACGGTGGCCGCCGGAGCCTGCGGGTTGATCCGGGCGTGCCTGGAAGCCAGTGTCAAGTACTGCCATGAACGTAAAACCTTTGGCAAGGAAATCGGCCGCCATCAATTGGTCCAGCAAATGATTGCCAAAATGTCCCGGAACCTGGACATTTCCCGCTTGCTGGTTTACCGGGCCGGATGGCTGAAAAACGAAGGAAAACGGAACACAAGGGAAACTTCAATGGCCAAGTGGTTCGCCTGTGATGCCGCTTTTGAGGCGGCCAATGATGCGGTCCAAATTCACGGGGCATATGGTTATTCCAATGAATATCCGGTCGAACGTTATCTCCGCAATGCCAAAGCGCCGGTGATTTATGAAGGAACCCGTGAAATCCACACCATCATGCAAGGGGAATATGCGCTTGGGTACCGGGTGGACCGGCCGTTAAACCGGAATTTGCCGGCTTGGCCTTTTGAAGACTGAGGAGGAGAGATGGTTCCCATGATCACCTTTCCGGATGAATTGAAACAGATTGCGAAAACGGTGAAGGATTTTGTGGAAAATGAAGTGGAGCCGTATGCCAACCGGATTGAAGAAGAGGATCAGGTTCCCGGCCATTTGCTGGAAAAAGCCAAACAGTTGGGGCTGTTCGGGCTGGGAATTCCCGAGGAGTACGGCGGGTTGGGGCTCGGGGTGACTGGCAAATGCCTGGTGTTGGAAAATCTGGGGCGCACCCATAACGGATTTGTTTCCATCATCGGTGCCCACACCGGAATTGGCAGTACCGGCATTGTCCGGTTGGGCAGCCGGTATTTAAAAGAAAAATATTTGCCGGATCTGGCCGCCGGTAATAAGTTGGCCGCCTTTGCCCTGACTGAACCGGAAGCCGGATCGGATGCCGCGGCCATCAAAACCCGGGCGGAGAAAAAAGGAGACCGGTGGATCTTAAACGGGATGAAACATTTTATCACCAACGGGCCCGATGCCGATCTTTTCACGGTGATTGCGGTGACCGATCCCGGCAAAGGAGTGAAGGGAGGTTTTACCGCTTTTGCGGTGGAAAAAAGTTTCCCCGGCTTGAAAATCGGAGCAGTCGACAAAAAAATGGGACTCCGGGGTTCGCACACGGCACAAATCTTCTTTGAAGATTGTGAGGTGCCGGAGGAAAATGTGATTGGCGAAGTGGGAACCGGGTATGTTTCCGCCTTGAAGATTTTGACGGAAGGGCGGTGCACCTTGGCGGCACGGGCTTACGGCTCCTGCCAAAAATTGATTGAGTTGGCCACGGAGTATATGAAACAAAGGGTGCAATTCGGCAGGCCCATCGCCGAAAACCAGGGGCTGCAGTGGATGCTGGCCGAAATGGCCACGGAAACCGAAGTGGGGCGGGCATTCAACTTCCACGTTGCAAAGAAGCTGGAAAACGGGGAAAAAGCGATCAAGGAAGCAGCCATGACCAAGTATTATGCCACCGAGACCTATAACCGGGTGGCGGATCGTGCCCTGCAAATTTTCGGCGGCGCCGGTTACATGAAGGAAACCGCTGTGGAACGGTATTACCGGGATGCGAGAATCACCAAAATTTATGAAGGGACCAATGAAATCCAAAAGAATATTATTGCCTCCCAACTGCTTGGGAAGTAGATTCGTTTGGGCTTACCGTCCGGATGTTCGGGCCGGTAAGTCTTTTTTACAGAGGAATATTCAAATTTAACAAATAATTATTAATAGATGACCTTTTTTGGGAAGGGGAGTCAAGATGGAAAAAGTCGGGGAGATTCAAGGAATGAAGAAGTTGGAAACGGGGATCGCCGTCTTTGACCGTGAGGGAAAAGCTTTGTATACGGACAAAAAGATTTTGCGGTGGTTGGAGGGGGCCGGACAAACGGAGCTGAAACAATGGGTTTTTGGGAAAAACACGTCTTTGCCCGCCAGCCGGATCATCAAGCACCAAGACCGGTATTTGCAAATGAATCTGTATTCCTGCCGGGGGATGGTCATCCTGGTTGTGGTCAATCTGACTGCGCTCAAAGAGATGGAGGAACAATTGGAGGAAGCCAAAGCCGTGCGGGATGAATTGGATGCCACGATTCAAAATTCCTATGATGCCATTTATATTGTGGATGCCAACGGCATTACCCGGAAAACCAACGATGCGATCGAACGGTTGACCGGCATTCCGAAGGAGTATTACATCGGCAAGGATATGCGCTATCTGGAGAAACGGGGGATTGTGAAAAAATCGGTTTCCTTTGAGGTGATGAAAAAGAAAAAGCCGGTCACCATGGTTCAGGAAACGGCCACGGGAAAAGTGTTGTTGATGACCGGAAGCCCGGTGTTTAATGAGGAAGGCGAAGTGATCCGGGTGGTGACCAATCTCCGCGATATCTCCGAATTAAACCGGTTGAAAGAAGAGTTGTCGCGACTTCGCAAGTTTCACGCCGGCGATGAACCGGTGGTCGTCGAAAGCCCGGAGATGAAGCAAGTGATGGAGCTGGCCGGACGCGTCGCCGAAACCGACACGACGGTGTTATTGCTCGGGGAATCCGGCGTGGGGAAAGAAGTGATCGCCCGCATGATTCACAAAAACAGCAAACGCTATGAAAAAGGCGCGTTTATTAAAGTCAATTGCGGGGCTATCCCGGAAGAGCTTTTGGAATCGGAGCTTTTCGGTTATGAATCCGGTGCGTTTACGGGAGCGAAAAAAGAAGGGAAAGCCGGTTTGTTTGAACTGGCCCATGAGGGAACTCTTTTTTTGGACGAGATCGGGGAAATGCCGGTCCGGTTGCAGGTCAAACTGCTCCGGGTTTTGCAAGATCAGGAATACCGCCGGCTGGGCGGGTTGAAAACGATCAAAGTGAATACAAGAATCATCGCCGCCACCAATCGTGATTTGAGAAAAATGGTGGCAGAGGGGAAATTCCGGGAAGATTTGTATTACCGCTTGTGCGTGGTGCCGATTGAGATTCCGCCGCTCAGGAAACGGCTGCAGGATATTGTGCCGATGATCCGTTTTTACATGGAGAAATACAACCGGAAATACCAAACCCATAAGCAAATGGCCGGGGAGACCATGCAAGTGTTGCAAAATTATCATTGGCCGGGAAATATCCGGGAATTGGCCAATTTGATTGAGCGGTTGCTGGTGACCACACCATCGGATGTGATCCTTCCGGAACATTTGCCTTTTTCATCCGGCGGCAAGCGGACGGGCCAAAACGAGTTCGCGGAAGCTGTGGAATGCTTGGATGCTGAAAAACTCGGCGGATTGAAAAAGGTCATGAAACAGATGGAACGGCAGATCATTTCTTCTGCCTTTCAGAAATACAACAGTTCTTATGAAGTGGCAAAAGCACTGAAAATCAGCCAGTCCACCGCGATCCGCAAAGCGTACCAATACGGGATCCGAAGCAAAAACAAAAACATCGGGAAGAAACGTTTATAATGAAAAAACTGCATGGAAGAAAACCGGTTCCATGCAGTTTTTGTGTTGGAAAAAATGATCAGCGGGCAAATACCGATTTGATTTTTTCGATCGCCCAGTCCAGCTCCTCTTTTTTGATCACCAGCGGTGGGGCGAAGCGAATCACATTTTCATGGGTTTCTTTGCAGAGCAATCCTTCTTCTTTTAATTTTTCACAATAAGGACGGGCCGCTTCATGCAGTTCAACACCGATGAAAAGGCCTCTGCCCCGGACTTCTTTGATCGCCGGATGGTCAATTTCTTTTAATTTGGATTGGAAATAGTCGCCGAGTTCCAATGAACGATCGGCCAATTTTTCCTCTGTGATCACATTGAGGGAAGCGATCGATACGGCGCAGGCAAGTGGGTTTCCGCCAAATGTGGAACCATGCGAACCCGGTTCAAAGACTCCCAGAATCTCCTCGTTGGCAACCACGCAAGAAATGGGCATCACGCCGCCGCCCAAGGCTTTCCCAAGGATGTAAACATCCGGAACCACGTCTTCCCAATCGCAGGCGAACATTTTGCCGGTCCGTCCGAGCCCGGTTTGGATTTCATCGGCCATAAATAAAACACGATGTGCTTTACAAACTTCATACGCTTCCTTTAAAAATCCATCCGGCGGGATGTTGATGCCGGCTTCTCCTTGGATCGGTTCAAACAGGAAGGCCGCCGTGTTTTCATGGATTGCTTCTTTTAACGCATCGATGTCGCCGTAGGGGATGAGCCGGATTCCGGGCAACATCGGGCCGAAACCACGTTGATAATCCGCTTCGGAGGACAACGAAACGGCGAGCATGGTCCGCCCGTGGAAGTTTCCGGTGCAGGCAATCACTTCCGCTTTGTCCGGTTCCACGCCTTTTTTCTCATAAGCCCATCTCCGGGCGGCTTTAAAGGCAGTTTCCACTGCTTCGGCTCCGGTGTTCATGGGCAGGGCCATGTCTTTTCCCGTCAGCTTGCAGATTTTTTCCAGCCACGGTCCCAGCTGGTCATTGTGAAACGCACGGGAAGTCAGGGTAACCCGGTCTGCCTGTTCTATCAAAGCCTGAATGATTTTCGGATGCCGGTGTCCCTGATTGACGGCGGAGTAAGCACTGAGCATATCCAAATATTTATTTCCATCCGGATCTTTTACCCAAACGCCTTCCGCTTCGGAGACAACGACCGGAAGCGGATGATAGTTGCGTGCTCCATAGCGGTTGGTTTGGTCAATGATTTGACCGGACCGGTTTGTCGTGGTCATGATGATCCCTCCAGTTTTTTGACTTGATTTTTCATGGGTGAGGAAAGTTTGATGGGATAAAAACGTTCGGTAAGAGAACAGAGCAAATTTCATGCCAGTCAGTTCGCCGGCCGGATGCCGCAGTTTTCCGTAAGATCGGGTGCAAACAAAGTTTGCGTGTGACAGGCATTTTACCCCAAAGTGCGCCAAGATATTTTGCATTGGCGAAAATCCGTTTATAATCAAAGTACATACTCCAGTACGACGGATGCGGGAGGCAAGGAAGATGAACGGTTCGCAAGGAAAGAAAGGTCTGTCTCCCAGACAGATGGATGCAATCTTTCAGCAATTGATCGATGACGTGGAGATTGGCATTCATGTGATCGACCGCAGTGGAAAGACCATCATTTACAATCAAAAAATGGCGGAAATTGAATCGATGAAGCGCGGAGACGTTCTCCATAAAAATGTTTTGGAGGTGTTTTCCTTTTCCCGTGATCAGGGAAGCACCTTGCTGGAAGCAGTCCGGACGGGCAAAGAAACCCGGCGGGTGAAACAGACATATTACAACAACAAGGGAAAAGAGATCACCACTATCAATGATACGTATCCGATCCGGGTTGACGGTGAAATCATCGCGGCGGTGGAAATGGCCAAAGACATCACCAAACTGGAACATGTCATGAAAGACAATGCATGGCGAAACAAAAACACCACCTACACGTTTGACCAAATTATCGGCCAAAGCGAAGCTATCCGCTTTGTCATCGAAGAAGCCAAAAGGGCGACCCGCACTTCTTCTTCGGTGCTGTTGGCGGGGGAAACCGGAACCGGAAAGGAACTGTTTGCGCAAAGCATCCACAATGGCAGTCCTCGCATGAAAGGGCCGTTCATTGCACAAAATTGCGCGGCGATCCCGCACAGCCTGGCGGAAAGCATCCTGTTTGGCACCAAAAAAGGAGCGTTTACCGGGGCGGTGGATCAGCCTGGTTTGTTTGAACAGGCCGATGGCGGAACCCTGCTGCTGGATGAGATCCATGCGTTGGATCCTTTGGTGCAGGCCAAATTGCTCCGGGCCATACAGGAAAAAACGATCCGCAGGGTTGGGGATACCCGGGATAAAAAGGTGGATGTGCGCATTCTTGCCACCATCAATGAAGATCCGGTCGATGCAGTGCACCACAACCGGTTGCGAAAAGACCTGTATTACCGTCTCAGTGTGGTGACGCTGTACATTCCGCCCTTGCGTGAACGAAAAGAAGACCTGGAACCGTTGGCACATCATTTTATCGACAAATACAATAAATGGTTCCATTTAAATGTCCGGGCGGTCAGCCCGGAAGCCTGGAAGATTTTTGTTCAGCATGACTGGCCGGGAAATGTGCGGGAATTGGAACATGTGATTGAAGGAGCGATGAACCGGATTGTGGATGAAACGGTGATGGATGTCTGCCATCTTCCGTTGCGGTTGAGAAAAAAATACGAGCATGTCCCCGAAGCGAACCGACCGGTTCCGGAACATTCCCACGGTTGGGTTCCGGAGTGGTTCCGCGGCCAAACCTTGCAGGAAAAAATGGAAGAGGCGGAAAAAAGGCTGATTCAAGAAGCCCTGAAAGAAAATGACGGAAATATCACCCGGACTGCAAAATCTCTTGGCATCTCCCGGCAGAGTTTGCAGTACCGGATGAAAAAGTACCATCTTACAACCGTTTAACGCGTTAAACGG
>NZ_JACETT010000046.1:0-10729 GCF_013912365.1 Thermoactinomyces intermedius | reverse complement strand
TATTTATATAATATTTCTATGTGAAATATTAAAAAAAACCGCTTTTTGAATGCGTTTTATGTAATTTATCATGAAAACAAGTAAAATTTTTACATAACGCAAAACATATGGAAATGCAAGGGGAGGATTGGCAAAAAAATCCGGTTTAGCTCCCAAAGAACAGGACGCAAAAGCCGTCCCGACAAATTGCAAAAGGCAACGAAACAAACCGTAACCGTCGGCATCATGCGCTGCAGAGGAGAGGAGTTTTTTAATTTCTTGAGCTGAAAATAAGATGGGGCATTCGCCTCTTTTTTACGTAACAATGTTATGTTACAATAATGACGAGGAGGTGTCGGGGAATGGATCAAGACTTGATTTCAAAAAAAGACCTGTTGAAAGAAACAGGCATTTCATACGGACAATTATACCGTTGGAAACGAAAAAACTTGATTCCGGAAGAATGGTTTATCCGCAAATCCACCTACACCGGGCAGGAAACCTTTTTCCCTCGCGATAAAATACTGCAACGAGTGAATAAAATCATCAGCTTAAAAGACGATTTGTCTTTGGATGAGATTGCGCAAATGTTTTCTCCCCGGTTTACGGAAATCTCGCTAACGAAAGAGCAAATTCAAGAGAAAAAGATTGTTTCGGATGTTGTGCTTGAACTGCACCTGTCCATCCATGGTCAATCCAATGTGTTTACCTTGGAACAACTCTTTTATCTCTATGTTCTGGATCAGTTGCTTGAAACGGGTGAAATTACCTTGGATGAAGGAAAATCGCTGTATCTGTTTTTGAAAAACAATTCCCACCGGTTTGAAAAGAAAAATGCAGAGTTATTCGTCGTCCGCAAACTGGGGGTCACCACTTATATTTTGGTGAATGAAATTAAAGAAATTTGTTTTGATGATCGTGTGAAAGTGCTCCTGCGCATTTCGCTTGCAGAGGAATTGGAAAAGTTAAAAGGGAAAATTCAACATTTCGGATGGGGAGATGCAAATGAGTGATTTACTGATCAACGGGTACGGAAATTTTTCGGGCGGTACATTCGAAAAGGTCCGCATCAACGGATTGGGAAAAGTAAATGGCGACCTGGATTGCCGGTTGTTTATCACAAACGGGGACAGTGTCGTGGAAGGAAACGTGCAAACACAAACGGTGAAAGTCAGTGGTTCGTCGGCGATTGAAGGGAAACTAATGGCGGATGAAACAAAAGTGAATGGCCAATTGACGACAGAAGGGGATGTGCACACCCAAAACATCACGCTCAACGGGACCGCCCAAGTAAAAGGAAATTTCATCGCCGACCAGGCAGACATCCGCGGAACCTTAAAGGTTGACGAAGACTTGGAAGCAGAGTCCGTGGTGATCAAAGGGGTTTTTATCATCAAAGGGCTGTTAAATGCCGGAAACATTCAAGTGGAATTGCTCGGCAATGCCAAAGCAAAGGAAATTGGCGGAGAGAAGATCGTCGTCAAAAAGAACAGCTTTGCTTTAAACAAATGGCTGAAATCCTTTTTTGCCGACAAAACATTGCAAGCCGAAGTGATTGAAGGGGATGATATCGAATTGGAATACACCCACGCCGGCATTGTCAGGGGAAAAAATGTGAAGATCGGCCCCGGCTGCAAAGTGGACGTGGTGGAATACCAAAATTCGTTTGATCAACATGATCAAGCGGAGGTCAAAGAAAGCAAGCAAGTCTGAGGATACCGCCCCGGACTTGCTTGCAGGGGCGGCTTCATGCTTGCTTCCATTTAATATTGCAACCCAGACTGGGTTTTTGTGTGACCGTCACCGGCTCACCGTTAATGATTTGATCCAATGCGGCACGGATGGATTCGCCGGTCACCGGAATGTCATTCCCCGGGCGGGAATCATCCAATTGCCCCCGGTAAACACATTTCAGATCGCCGTCAAAAATATAGAAATCCGGCGTGCAAGCTGCTTGGTAAGCCTTGGCTGTTTCCTGGGTTTCGTCGAATAAATACGGAAACGGGTATTGGAGTTTTTCTGCCACTTCTTTCATTTTCTCCGGCGAATCATCCGGATATTGCTCCGCATCATTGGCGTTGATGGCGACAAAGGAAATTCCTTTCGGAATGTAATCATTGGCCAGTTGCACCAACTGATTCTGAACATGTTTTACATAAGGACAATGGTTACAGATAAACATGATGACCGTGGCAATGGAGGATTTTACATCTTGTAAGGCCACCGTTTTTCCGGACACCGCATCCGGCAATGCAAAATCCGGGGCTTCTTTTCCGAGCGGGAACATATTCGATTCCGTTTTCGCCATATCCGCATCCACCTCTTTATGTTTTTTCCGTATTATAACATTTCGCTCTCTCCTAGAGGAAGATGCAAAGAGGGAACGGATTTTCGTCAAAAAATTCTAAAATAAACAAGGATTTATGCTATAATAACGTTAAAGCGATGAAAGATTCGCAGAGAGGATGGGCTCTTTGCCACCGGTGAACAAAAGAATTCCGATTGAAGTTGTGCGGGTGATTGACGGAGACACTTTGAAAATCAAGAGGAATCAAAAACTGGAACGGGTCCGGCTTCTGTATATTGATGCCCCCGAGCTCAATTCCGCCAATTTGTTGGAACATTTCAAAGCGCTTGAGGCCAGAAAGTACATTGTCAGTCTCATCCATCGCGGCCGGAGTGTCACCATCGAGCAAGGCGCCTTTAAGCGGGACCATTACGGCCGGATTCTTGCCCATGTGTATGTGGATGACATGCATTTGCAACCGCTTTTGCTGAAAAGAGGATTGGCCCGTTGCGTGATTCCGAACCGGGCGCGAAAATTGAAATCAGAACGGAAATATCTGAAAGAGTTCCGGCGTTTGGAAATCATGGCACAAAAAGCCGGGCGCGGGATATGGGAATATGAGCAAAACAACGGCACGATCTTAAGCCGGGTGAAAAGCATTCAATCTTAAAGACAGGGATCCTGGGAAAGGGTGTCCCTGTTTTTCATTTTCGTACGAACCGCATCATGATATAGTCAAAGCATGGAGGGGGGATGCCAAGTTGCACAAAAAGAAAATCATTTCTTCATCAAAGTACCAGTGGCTCCGGATGGAACTTTCCCGTTTCGAAGAAGCCGGAATCATCGATGCTTCGCAAGTTCAACAGATTTTGTCTTCTTATGAGGTTAAACGGAAAGGGAATGCCGGTTTTATCCGCATCTTGTCCATTTTGGGATCCGTTTTGATCGGTGCGGGCATTCTCAGTTTTATCGCCGGGAATTGGGAGGTACTTCCCCGGACGGTAAAATTTCTGCTGATTTTGTCCGGACTTACGGGCGCTTATTTCACCGGCTGGAAACTGAAAGATTCCTATCCCAAAACTTCCAAAAGCTTTTATTATATCGGCGCGGCAATATACGGAGCAGGGATTTTTCTCGTGGGTCAGATGTTTCACAGCTCATCGCCTTATCAACAGGCCTTTTTGGTTTGGGCCCTCGGGACCGTACCGTTGGCACTCTACTTAAAAGACCGTTGGGTGATGATCCTGTCCATTGTGTTTATCGGCATTTATGCCTCGCCGGCTTGGGATGCATCCGTGCCGTATCCTTTCTGGGTTTGGGTTTTTATTCCGCTTTTTTACGGATGCAATGAGCGCTGGTTGAACCGAAACCGTCAAGTGTTTTTCTTTGCCAATGCGCTTTTGATCCTCACGATCTGGGCGACTTTCGTCCGGTGGGAATGGCACGGGGGAGTCAATGCATTCATTTTGTTATTGCTGGGAGCAGGCATGACGTTTCTCAACATCCGGCCTTATGCGGAGGTGTTGAAACAGCAAGGAGCCCTCATTCACGGGGTTGCTGCCATTGTACTTACTTATCCGGACTTTTGGGAAATGTGGGGGGGAGTGTTTCATGCCCCGCTTTTGGGATATGCAGTCGCAGTGGCTTATCTTGCCTTTTTGATTTTTTTGCTCAGAAAGAAACAGCTTTCGGCTGTGGTGATTTCCTGTGCACTCATTTTTCGGTTCTATCTGGACTTATCCATCGAATTTCTTCCCAAGTCACTCTATTTCTTGATCGGCGGCATTTTGCTCATTCTCAGCGGTTATTGGATTGAAAAAAGCCGGAAAAGGGGGGGAGGGAAATGAAAAACATCCCCAACCGGTGGTTTTGGATCGTTCTTCTCATTCCGGTCGTTTCCCTGGTTTCCATGACCGTGCAACCATTGCTTGCTTTCATGAGCGGCGAACAGGTTACGCTCAAAACCATCCCGGTGGATCCGAAAGATTTGTTTTACGGGGACTATGTCCGGTTAAAATTGGAGATTGAGGAAGTGGACCGTTCCCGCTTTGATCCGCAGCTCGCACAGAAGGCTGCCCACCATCTGCCTGACCCGGGCATCCCGGTTTACGTCTCCCTAAAACCCAAGGGGAATCACTACATCGTGGACCGGGTTTCTGAAAAGAAGCCGCCCGGTGGCTTGTATCTGAAAGGAACGCTTCAAAAACCGGTGTTTCCCTTTCGGGATGGAGAGAAATACCGGGTGGATTATCATTTGGACCGCTATTATGTCGAGGAAGGATCCGGAGAAAAGTGGGAAGCCTTGGCCCAAAATGGCGGAGTTCTGGTTGAAGTCAAAGTGAAAAACGGTTACGGGGTGATCGTCGGAATCAAAGAAAGCCCCGGCAAATCATGAAAAACACGAGCGATTTCCCGCTCGTGTTTTTGGTTTAATCGACGGATTTTTTCCTTCTCATCAATTCTTCCCGTTTAAATCCAAACCGTTCATAAAGACCGTGCGCATCCCGGGTTGCCAAAATCATGCTGGTATCCCGCACAGCCTCATGTGATAGGAGGAATTTCAGCATCCATTTGGCCAATCCTTGCCGGCGATGATCCGGATGAATGATGACGTCACAAATCCAGGAAAAAGTGGCATAATCCGTTACCACCCGCATGAAACCCACTTGCCCTTCTTCTCCGTAGACGCCGAAACACAATGAATTTTCCATGCTTTTCACAATGGTTTCTTTGGTCCGGTGTCCGGCCCAATAAGTGGTTTGCAACAAACGGCAGACGGCATCCACATCCAACAAATCCTTCTGGTCACTGATCCAATAGGGTAATGTTTCGTGTCTCCATTCCATCTGTATCCCTCCCGGAAATTCCCCTTCAGTATAATGGATGTAAATGAGTTAAAAAATGCTTAATTTTCTTATCTGTACCGGTACACAAGATGGAGGGAAGAAACCATGGCGGAAAGGAAATATGAAATGATTAAAAATGCGATAAAGAAAGAACTTCAGTCCGGAGCGCTGCAACCTGGCGAAAAATTGCCTTCCATCCGTTCGCTGTCCGCCAGGTTTTCCTGCAACAAAAACACGGTGATCCGCGCTTACCAAGAGCTTGAAAAAGAACATTTGATTTATTCCGTTCCCAAAAGCGGTTACTATTCCATCCGCCGCCCCGGTGTGCCCGACGAGGATGAAGCTGCGGAATTCATTGATTTTTCTTCAGCCAATCCGGATCCGGAAATCATGCCATACAAAGATTTTCAACATTGTCTGAACCGTGCCATTGAACTGTATCAGGATGAACTCTTCACCTATTCCGATCCACAGGGGTTTTTGTCTTTGCGCAAAGAATTGGTCAAACATCTGGCGGATTATCAGATTTTCACCCGTCCGGAACAGGTTTCGATTGTCTCCGGATCCCAGCAAGCCCTGAATTTGTTGGCCATGATGCCTTTCCCCAACGGAAAAAATGTGATACTGGTGGAACAGCCAACCTATCATGGGATGATTCGGATTATTGATGCACTCGGTTTAACAGCGATTGGCATCCGGCGGACCAAAAAAGGGATTGATCTTGATGAGTTGGAACGCCATTTCCGCAACAATCAGATTAAGTTTTTCTATACCATGCCGCGTTTTCACAACCCGCTTGGCACCAGTTATGACCAGGAAGTGAAAAAGCAGATCGCTAAACTGGCTGCAAAATATGATGTCTACATTGTGGAGGACGATTATTTGCTGGACTTGGAAACGGATCCCAAGAACGACCCCGTTTTCAGTTATGATTTGTCCGGTCATACCATTTATCTGAAAAGCTTTTCCAAAGTCATGTTGCCGGGGCTGAGGATGGGGGCGATCCTTCTTCCGCCCATTCTGACAGAAAGCTTCCGCCTGTTTAAATCCGCCTGTGACATCAGTTCGGCCACACTGTCCCAAGCCGCTTTGGAAATCTATTTAAAATGCGGCATGTATTCCCGTCACACCGCGTCGATGCGCAATCTTTACCAAAAACGGATGAAAATTCTCAAAGAAGTGTGTAATCTGCATCTTCCCCCGGAGATGAACGTAGCCGCGGAAACAGGCGGCATTTTCGGGCAATTGGATCTCCCAAAGCAACTGCCGGCCAAAGAATGGATTGCCTGCTTGAGGCAACACCACATCCTTGTCTCATCCATTGACCATTGTTTCCTGAAAACCTTCCCGAAAGTGAACGGATTCCGGTTAAGCATCATACAAACCGACAAAACTCAAATTGAAAAAGGCATTCGCGTGATGGGAGAACTGTACAAAAAACAGTTGAAATCCAAATCAAGCGCCTTCCCGCACAAAACGGTGATTCATTGGATATGACAGAAAAAACACGAAAAAATGATTGACATTGACGCATACGTCAAGGTGTACAGTGAAGATGCCAGGAGGTGAAATCATGGAATACACCGTGCAGAAATTGGCCCGGTTGGCCGGAGTCAGCACACGGACCCTTCGTTACTATGATGAGATCGGAATCTTGAAACCTGCACGGATCAATTCATCCGGGTACCGAATTTACGGCCCGAAAGAAGTGAACCGTCTGCAGCAAATTTTGTTTTACAAGGAGCTCGGGGTGAAACTGGATGTCATTAAAGAGATCATCACGTCCCCGGACTATGACGGGCTCAAAGCGCTACACGAACACCGTCGGCAACTGATGCAAAAACGGGAACATCTGGACCGTTTGATTGCCAATGTGGAAAAAACCATTGATGCGATGGAGGGGAGAGGAACCATGACGGATCAAGAGAAATTTGAAGCTTTCAAAAAACGGATGGTTGAAGAAAATGAAGAAAAGTACGGGGAAGAGATCCGAGAAAAATATGGAGACGAGGTGGTCAATCGCTCCAATGAAAAACTGCTTCGGATGACCAAAGAAGAGTACGAAAAAATGCAACGTTTGAATGATGAGATTTTTGAAACGCTGACCCGGGCTTATCAGCAGAGAGACCCGGCCGGGGATCTGGCCCAAAAAGCGGCGGATCTGCATAAACAATGGCTGATGTTTTCTTGGAGTGATTACAGCAAGGAAGCTCATGCCAACCTTGCGCAAATGTATGTGGTTGATGAACGTTTTAAAGCCTACTATGAGAAGGAACCGGGGATGACCGAGTTCTTGAGAGACGCCATTTTCATCTATACCGGCATGCACAAAGTATAAAGGATGCAAGCCCGTCATGACACATCCCGATGACCAACGGATTCCGGCTGGATCATCGGGATGTTTTTCAGTAATCGTTTATGAAGTGGCATAAACTTCTTTTCTCAGGTCTTTTCGAATCAAATCATCATAGGTTTCGCGTTCAATCACGACACGCGGTGTTCCGTTTTTGACAAAAACGACGGCCGGCCGGGGAAGGCGGTTATAGTTGCTTGCCATTGAATATCCGTAGGCGCCGGTGGAAAAGATGGCCAACAGGTCATTGCTGCTGACTTTCGGCAAACAAATATCCTGAATTAAAAGATCGCCTGATTCACAACACTTTCCGGCAATGGTGACCGTCTCTTCCAAAGCGGCATCCGCTTTGTTGGCCAAAACGGCATGATATTTGGCTTGGTAAAGAGCGGGGCGGATGTTGTCCGTCATGCCGCCGTCAATGGAAACATATTTGCAGATTCCAGGAATTTGCTTGATGGCGCCGATCCGGTAAATCGTGATGCCGGCGTTTCCCACAATGCTGCGCCCGGGTTCCACCCATATTTCCGGGATGTTCAATCCACGTTCATTCCATGCTTTTTTCACTTCTTCCGTGATGGCTTGTACATAATTTTCAATCGGAAGCGGCCTGTCTTCATCGGTATATTGAATCCCAAACCCGCCGCCGACATTTAAAACTTTTGCTTCATAGCCGGTTTCGGCGCGGATCTCATCCAGATGCTTCCGAATCATTTGAATCGATTGAATAAACCCTTCCGTTTCGAAAATTTGCGATCCGATGTGGACATGAACCCCCAGCAATTCATAACAGGGTTTGGCCAACGCCCGTTTTACCGCCATCAATGATTGCCCGTGTTTGACACTGAAGCCGAATTTGGAATTTTCCTGACCGGTGGTAATGTATTCATGCGTATGGACTTCAATGCCGGGGGTCAATCGGAGCAAAATTTTCACGTTTTTCCGGTACGCTTCGGCCAAGTCATGAAGCATCTCCAGTTCAAAAAAGTTATCGACGACAAAACAGCCGATGTTTGCCTCCAGAGCCATCCGGAGCTCTGCTTCCGATTTGTTGTTCCCGTGAAAATGAATGCGCTCTGCAGGAAAACCGGCCTGAAGAGCCGTATAAAGTTCACCGCCGGAGACGACATCCAGCGAAAGGTTTTCTTCATGAGCCAATTCCGCCATGGCCAGGCAACTGAACGCTTTACTGGCATAGGCCACTTGGTGGGGACAACCGCTTTTTTGAAAAGCCAGCAAAAAACGCCTTGCATTTTGGCGGATTTGCATTTCATCATACACAAACAGCGGCGTGCCGAATTGTTCTGCCAGTTCGACCGTGTCACATCCGCCGATTTCCAAATGGCCGGAATCGTTTATCCTCAAGTGATGCAAAAACATATAAAAAAACCTCCTAATCAACTGGTGTTAGGAGAGACAGGCAAGGGCAGAATCCCCATCCGTGAGACGGGTCGATATTTCACCACACCATAACCATTTCTCCTAAAGATAGCGCACCACACGATTCAAGAGAAGTGAACCGTGTGACAGTCCCGTTCCTGTTCGGAGACGGGCCCAGCCTGCTTGCCCAGAGAAACAAACAGACTTCGGCGGCTTTTCCTTTCCTTCACAGTCATCGGCATCTCTGTACCTCGCGGGAAGTAATCATAAAAGCCGCAACCTCTACCTCATCACTAGTTATGATGAGGTTTTTTTCAATATGATTTTTATTGGTGATTTTAATTACGTTCCAGTATAAAGGAAAGGACACATGAATTGCAAGGAATTGTTCAGATCTTTACAAATTAAAAATGAAAAAAGGATTTTTTAGGCATAATGATAAGATAAGAAACCAAAAAAAGGTGATCGGATGAAGCTCAAATCCAAATTGCAAACCCCGATGGCGGCAGCGTGGATCGGGTTGGTCAGCAATATTGCCCTGACCATTTTGAAACTGATGGTCGGCTTTCTGTTTCAAAGCCCTTCCCTGATTGCCGACGGCTTTCACAATTTGGCCGATATCGCGGCATCCGGCGCCACCTTGGGCTCCATGCGGATTTCCAAGATGCCGGCCGACCGGGAGCATCCTTACGGCCACGGGAAAGCGGAAGTAATCGCTTCCGGCATGGTCGCAATTGTGTTGCTTTTGATTTCCCTGTTTATGATTTATGAATCCGTTGCTGCCCTGTTTGAGCCGTTTGTCGAAGCGCATGTCCTTTCCTTGCTTGCCGCCGTGATTTCGCTGATTTGGAAACAAATTCTTTATGTCTATACCATCAAAATTGGAAAAAGGGTAAACAGCAAAGGATTAATCGCAACCGCATATGACCATTTGTCGGATGTCTACGCTTCCCTTGCCGCCGTGGTCGGGATTGGCCTGGCGTTATGGGGACAGCACCAGTCGGTTCCTTTTGCGGAATACGGCGATCCGTTGGCCAGTATCGTCGTTTCCCTTCTGATTTTGCGCGTTGCCATTCATATGGGAAAAGAAGCCGTCGATATTTTAATGGAACGCAACATCCCGGAAGAAGAGTTGAAGATTTACCGGGAATTAATCCTGAAGGTAGACGGCGTCAAGCGGATTGATCAATTGCGGGGCCGGGAACACGGCCATTACCGTTTGATCGATGTCCGTGTCGGGGTGCCTGCGGATTTGACGGTCAAAGAGGGGCACGATATTGCCTCGCGGGTCAAAGAAACGTTGATGAATGAATTCCAGGAAATCCAAGAAGTCTTTGTGCACGTCAATCCTTGGCAACCGCCGGAACCGTAAATTTTTCAAAGAGAACACTAGAAAGGAGAATAAAGATTCGATATACATAATAATGGGAGTGACACGGGAGGAGGGATCCGGACGATTCACTACGATTTCCATCTGACAAGGAGCGATTATTGGCTGGACAGTCCAAAAAAACCGATCGGAATTGGTGAATGGCAACAGGTTGTGGAAAAAGACTCGGAAATGAAACTGGTCAATGCCGTCGAATTAAAAACCGTCACCGGCGAAGTGATCAAGCTTGAAGACGAAGGACTTTCTTTATGGACCAACCCCGAAAACGGGGATATGACTTATTTTACATATCGCGACGGGCGGATCTCGGTGAAAAGCCCATCCGACGGCAAATTGCAGTACCAAGTCTTGCGCAAAATGAAGCAACTGGCGGAAGAATTGGAAGCCAATGTTCAAGGGGATGATGGTGAATTTTATTAATCATGCGGTGTTGCTCC
Organism: Thermoactinomyces intermedius; assembly: GCF_013912365.1. Taxonomy (NCBI): domain Bacteria; kingdom Bacillati; phylum Bacillota; class Bacilli; order Caryophanales; family Thermoactinomycetaceae; genus Thermoactinomyces; species Thermoactinomyces intermedius. The sequence goes on along the minus strand of NZ_JACETT010000046.1, from coordinate 57 downwards.
CCGGAACATAAAATTCATCAAAAAAAGAAGCACTTACAAATCGAAGTGCTTCTTTTT
>NZ_JACETT010000045.1:0-14867 GCF_013912365.1 Thermoactinomyces intermedius | reverse complement strand
CCACAAAGTAAGAGCTCTTTCAGGTTTTCCGCCCTTTATGAACGGTTGCGGGGACGGGCCGGTTCCATATTAACCCGGGAACCGTTGATTTTGGATTGCCGGAACGCCTCATAAACAAAAGGCGCGACTTCCTCCGGAACCTCCACAAAAGAAAAGCGGTCGTATATGTTGATTTTCCCCACTTGCCTCAAGCTGATCCCCGCATTTTCCGAAATCGCTTTGGCCAATTCCTGCGGATGCAAATTGGCATTACGCCCCACATTGATAAAAAAGCGGACCATTCCGGGCGCTGCCCCCGTTTCCCCGAAATGGTAAGTGGTGTCAATGCTCTTGACAAACCGGTCGGAAAAAGCAAGATACAACGAAGCCGCCACCACTTTTTCCATGGAAAATTTCTTCGACAACTCCCCGGTCATTTCCTCAAACAACGTCATATCCACATCGGAACGGATGGTATTTTCAATCTGCGCCATCCAGCTTTCTTGCTGTTTCGCCGCGACCTCTTCCAACGTGGGCAGTTCCCGGGCCTTCAATTTGGTGCCCGTTTCCTGTTCAATCGTGCGAAGCTGTTTCATTTCCCTGGGGGTGACCAGCGTGAGCGCCACCCCTTTGCGTCCGGCCCTGCCCGTTCTTCCAATCCGGTGCACGTAACTTTCCACATCTTGAGGGATGTCGTAATTGATTACATGGGACACGCTACCCACATCAATGCCGCGGGCGGCCACATCGGTCGCCACCAAAAGTTCGATTTCTCCGTTCCGGAAGGATTGCATCACGCGATCCCGCTGTTGCTGGGCCAGATCCCCGTGCAGTCCGCCGGCCAGGTAGCCCCGCCCCTGCAAGGAATCCGTCAATTCATCCACGCCTTTTTTCGTACGGCAAAAAATAATCGCCAAATCCACTTCTTCACTGTCAAGAATCCGGCACAAGGCATCCACCTTGTAACTGTCCAACACGCGATAATAAATCTGGCGGATCACCGGCACCGTCACTTCTCCCCGGTTGACGGTGATGTACTTCGGCTTGCGCATATACTTTTTCGCCAATTGGCGAATGGCCGAAGGCATGGTGGCCGAAAAAAGCAACAATTGATGATGTTTCGGCATAAAACGGAACACTTGCTCAATGTCATCAATAAATCCCATGTCCAGCATTTCATCTGCTTCATCCAACACCACGGTTTCAACATGGGAAGAATCGATCGTGCCGCGTCTCAAATGGTCCAACAGCCGGCCGGGAGTCCCGATCACCACATGAACCCCTTGTTGTAAAGCCTTGATTTGGCGCCCGATCGATTGCCCTCCATACACCGGCAATGTTTTCACCCGTTTTTTGCGCCCGATCTTCCGCAATTCTTCCGACACTTGAATCGCCAGCTCACGGGTCGGGGCCAAAATGATGCTTTGGACATGCGGCTGCTTCGGATCCACCCGCTCCAAAATGGGAATACCGAATGCTGCGGTTTTTCCGGTTCCGGTCTGCGCCTGCCCGATGACATCTTCCCCCCGGAGCACGGCCGGAATACACTCCGCCTGGATCGGAGAAGGTTCTTCAAATCCGACATCGTGTATTCCGTTTAATATTTCATGGCTTAATTGAAACTGATCAAAACGATTCATCTTGTTGTTTCACCTTTCTTTAAACATTGCTCAAGAACAAATAAGGCATGATTCGCCGCCAAAAGCTGAATACGCCTGCGCGATCCTTTCAAAGCGAACTGATAAACCCGCACCGGCTGTCCTTTTTCGGCCAATCCGATATATACCGTTCCCACCGGCTTTCCTTCCGCCGGATCCGGCCCGGCGACCCCGGTGACCCCGAGTGCAAAATCCGAATCAAAACATTCCAACGTGTTTCGGGCCATGAGTTCTGCCGTTTGTGCACTGATTGCACCATATTCATTCAAATATTCTGCCGGCACCGAGGCAATTTTTTCTTTGACTTCATTGGTATAGGTCACCCACCCGCCTTTGAACGCCCGGCTGCTTCCCGGCACGGAAGTCAGCAGATGAGCCAATTTTCCGCCGGTGCAACTTTCCGCCACCGCCACTGTTTTCTGATGGCGAATCAATCCGGCCACAACCACTTCTTCCAGCGTCTCACCCTGTTCGCTGTAACAATATTCCCCGATCCGGGTTAAAACTTTCGCTTTTTGCCGGTCAATCAGCTGACGGGCCTCCGCTTCATCCGGCGCCCAAGCCGTGATTCTCAACATAACCCCCGATTCTTTGGCATAGGTGGCCAAAACGGGGTTGTCCTGTTGCCGGATCAAATCGGCAATCTTCTCCTCCAAAAGCGATTCGCCCAATCCAAAAAAAGAAAGGGATTCCGCAAGAATCACTTGCCCCTCCTGAATCACTTCACGCAGAAGGAAAGGACGTACCTGCTTCTCAAACATCGGCACCAATTCCCCCGGAGGCCCCGGCAACAAAACATAAGTGATCCCGTCCACCTGCAGAGCCAGACCGGGAGCTGTTCCATGATGGTTTTGGAAAACAACACCGCCGGAAAAAACATAAGTCTGCTTGTAATTATTTGCGGGGACCACCTTCATCCGTCCTTCAAAATACTTCTCCAGACGGCGTTTCACCTCCGGATCCTCAACCAACGGAACCCCCGTCACTTCCGAAACGGTTTCTTTGGTCAAGTCATCCATGGTGGGCCCCAGCCCGCCACACAGGAAAATCAACTGTGATCGCGTGCGTGCGAGTGAAATCACGTCATGCAGCTTTTGTGCATCATCCCCGACCGATGTGTGAAATTGAACATCAATCCCCAATGAATGGAGTTCCCGGGACAAATAAGAAGAATGCAAATCCACCGTTTCTCCCGCCAACAATTCAGAACCAACCGTAATGATTTCTGATTGCATTTTATCTTTCCTTTCTCTTTAGCCGAATCCCGGACGACACTACTGTGTATTGGTCAATGAAACGATCTTGCGGTTTTTGTAAAAGTAATCCACTCCGGAAATGACCGTGATGATCACGGCCAGCCAGGTAGCGATCATGGAAAACGGAAATGAAATCGTTGAGAACGGAACATTGTTGAGCATTAATGAAACAATCGCCACAATTTGTATGATGGTCTTTAGTTTTCCCAACGGACTGGCAGCAATCACATGACCTTCGGTGACCGCAATCATCCGGAGGCCGGTCACGGCAAATTCCCGGCTGATGATCACAATGGCCATCCACGCCTCCAGGCGCTGCAATTCCACCAATGAGATCAAAGCCGTTGTCACCAACAGTTTATCAGCCAACGGATCAAGAAATTTCCCCAAATTGGTCACCATTTTTTTCCGTCTTGCTATGTATCCATCCACCCCGTCCGTGACGGCAGCCAAAATAAAAATAAACGTGGCGATCAATTCGCCCGCGGTCAACTTCGCCGCTCCCACATGGATTTCTCCGATGTCAAAGCGAAACAACAAAAAGATCATCACAATGGGGACTAAAAAAATACGAGCCAATGTAATCTTGTTGGCCAGGTTCATCCTATCCAACCTCCCTGGCAATAACCATTTTGATGTAAATTTTCATCCATATTCACACAAATCATCATGAATACAGGAAGAGGATTTTCAAAGCCCCGTACGCACGGGAGCAGCGGAAACACCGCGCCATTCATTTCCGGGCCGGCCTTTGAAGCTTTCTTCATTTCCGGCGTTTCGCATTTTCCAGGAAGGGAATGCCGTCGCTCTTGCTCGGTACCATCTTTTAAAGCCGTTATCCGGCTTTTTGTCCATCAACTTTATTTTTCTAGTATAAACGCATCCATCCTTTAATATTAAACCCATACCTTCCTCGTTTAATTCTTTCGTAAGTATAAACCAAGCATCTGACGCGTGTCAAAAAAAGCAGAGAGGAAGAGGGATCCTCTCTGCTGAACCGCTTTTATTCATCATCCGTGCTTTCTTTCTTTTTGAATTGGTACAATGAAACTTGCTGCTGTAAAGAGGTGTCAATATAAACCCCGTTGACATAAAGTTTGACATAATGGGGATGATCGACCCGCAAAGAAATCCACTCCGGATCGGAAAATTCTTCCGTCTGGTTCGGGGACAATGCTTTGGAAGCAATCACTTCCCCCGTGGGTCCCCCCGAACGGACCTGAATCTCTGTTGATTTGTCCGCCACCACTTTCACCGTCACCTTTTCGGCTTTGGAAACACCGTACACATCGCCTTGTTCACCTTTCTCAGCCGGTTGAATCAATTCCACCTGCGGACGCTCTTTGGGCTCCGGTTTGGCATCCGCCGTTTCCGCTTGCGGTTCCTCAAGCTGAACGGTTTCCGCGTCGGATGAATCCTGATCGAGAACCAGCCATGTAACCACACCGGCTGCGATCAACAAAACGGCGATGGAAGAAACCCAGAGGACACCCGGCCACTTGGCAAGCCACTTCTTTTTTTGCCCGGATGATTCTTGTGTGCGGCTGCTCCGGGACGGAAGCGTGGTGGCCGGCCGGGACTCTTCGGGATGCTCTTCTTGTTCCCACTTTTTATATGCATCCAACATCGGCTTTGCATCGATTTCCAACAATTTTGAATACCTGCGGATAAACCCCCTCACATAAAGAGGGTCCGGAAGCCCGGAAAATTCAGCATTTTCCAAAGCTGCAAGATATTTTTCATCAATCCGGGTTTTTTCCGCTGCTTCTTTCAAACTCAGCTGCTTCTGTTCCCTGGCCTTTTTTAATTCTTCAAAAGGCTTGGACATCTGCCGTGTCCCTCCCGTAGATTGTTCTGTTCAATTCTAACTTATACAGTATAGCCCAGAAGAATATGAACGTCAAAAAAGCAAGTGCCGGGTAAGCACTTGCTTCCAAAAAAAAAATCAATCCACTCTGCGAACGTGAATATACCGAGCCGATTTCACGACTTGTCCGTTCACGTAAACAATCGCATCTTCCGGAGCGCTCAATCCGACATAAAAGTCCGGATTGCCTTCATATGTATATTTGTAGCTCCATTTTTCGTCCTTGGGCAACGTCACATCTTTGATCAAATGGTCACTCCCGCCCTCGGAAGGAAGATCGGTTCTGAGCTCAACCCGCGATTTTCCACCGGCGGCATGAACCATCACCACGATTTGATCGGTATCCTGGAGACGATAGTGCACCACATTCACATCTTGTTGCGCCAATTGCAATTTTCCTTTTTTCTCAGGCGGAATCTCAAGCATTTGGTCATTGGCGGTTTGTGCAGTCGAATTGGAATCCGGTTGGGTGTCATCCCCTGTAAAAGACAAAATCGCCCATCCCAGAGGAATACACAAAATCAGACCTGCCACCGCCATGGCAATGGGGCTTTTGAGATTCAAACCGGATATTTTGAAAGATCTCCGGCTTTTGGACGCACTGCGACTTAAGCGTTCAACGCGACTCAACCGTTGACGCTCCCCTTCTTTTGTCTTCGATTCGTTTTCCAAGTCATCCGGCAAAACCGATGGAATCGGGACATCGTTTAAATCCAGCTTTTTCATCGCACCCGTCACCCGGGGCACCGGTCCGGAATTTCGGGTTGCCTGATCCGAAACCCGGGTCAACGGCCCGGACACACGCGGCACCTTTCCGGTGTTTGAAAGCAACAAACTTTGGTTCGGCCTGGTTTGTCCGTGGTTTTTCCGTGAAACCGTCGGATACAATTCTTTTTTCGGACTGATTCCGCCAACGTTCCCCTGAGCCGTCTGGTCTTTATCCTTATTCAGAATGCCCGCTTGCTGATAACCCATGTCCCGGCGCGCTTTCACCTGATCGCTCACCCGGTTGATCATGGTCTTGGAAGCCGTCAGCGCCGTTTGGGCATTGATCCGGCCCTTGTTCTGGTTACTCATCGGCAATGTTCTCATGCGCGTTGTGTTTTGCTGCGTCGATTGGCTTGGATTGACGGCAGGCATTTTGCCCGTCAACTGGTATTTTTCAAGCGGCGGCAACTTTTGCGTCTGCTGATTTTGATTAAGATCATTCGGATTGACCGCTTTATGTACCCCGGTTAATCTCTCCGCTTGTTCCATCTTTCGGTACTGACGCAAAATATGATGCGGTTCGATTTTTACGCAGTTGGCATAAGAACGCAGATATGTCCGCACATAAAAAGGGCTCGGCAATTTATCAAATTCACCATTTTCGATCGCAATTAAAAATGATTTTTGGATCTTTGTTTTTTCTTGCAATTCTTCGAGGGACATTCCAATCGCTTCTCGGGCTTGTCGAAGATATGAGCCAATTTCGACAGACACCCCAGCCACCTCCTGAAAGGCTGTTTGAACAATACGCTTTTGACAACAAAAGACATGCTGCTCAGCAACCCGTTAAATTATCGGTTTTCTCATGGTGTTCGCTGTTTTCCCAGCACTTTTCGATTGGTTGTAAACATTTTTATCGATAGTTGAAACACCGTCTTCTATCATACTCTTTACCGAAATCAAAATCTATTTCTTTTCTTTGAAACAACATCCCATAAACAAAAAAGAGCCTGAGAGTTGTTGTAAATATATATAAAAAAACAATGATCTTGACGGCGCTGTATAGAAACAACAATTTGTTTCAAGCATACCATGGTCTCCGAAATGTGTCAAAAACGCCTTCTTCTGCAGTCCCTCTTGACGCCATCCGAAATTAAATCTTTTTTTAAAAACCGTCAATTTTTCCGCTGAAAAACTCCGGTTAAAATTCAATATATTCTGATATTTCAAAAGACAGGGGTCCCCGGCCTGTCCAATCCGGGAAACCGCCTTTTTGATCAGGCATTGCTCCATCGGAACCATAAAAAACAAATGGTTGCAATCACCAATAAAATTGCACCCGATAATAAAAAATACGAGTAAATTTTATCAAAAACGGACGTTTTCTTTTTGGAAGCCTGCCGGCGACTCCGGCGGCTGTACTCACCTTCGCCGGATTCCGCCTCCATCCCCTCTCTCTCCGATCGGCGGTACACCTGCCTTTGAGGGGGATAATCCTCCTGCTGCGGATCATCCGGTTTCGTATGAGATTGTGAACGTCCGTAGCCGTTTGACCGGCGGCGGGACCGGGACAGCTCTCCGCCATTTCCCTGCCCGTCCGGAAGATTTCTCCGGACCGCTGGTTCCCTGCGCGTGGTCCTTTCTTGTGCCCGTTGCAACCAATTTAACATCCGTTGCGGATTTTCCCCCACTACCGTTGCATATGCCCGGACACAGGAACGAACATACGCAGGATTGGGGTGAAACTGAAACCTCCCCTGTTCCATCGCCAACAATTCCCTTTTGGAAATTCTGGTCCTTCTCTCCACTTCTTCCAAAGTCAAGCCCGACGCCTCACGCGCCCTTCTCAATCTCCTCCCGATTTCCACGGACAACGAAGCACCCTCCCCAAACTAACTTCACGGCTTACTGAACTTTCACCACGTAACTTTTTTCAGCATCTTGAGCATCTGTATTGATTTGTTGATCATTAACAAGGATTTCTACATTAGATGGCGTTCCCAACCGGAACCAAATATAGTTTTTTCCGGCTGTATCCAGTGTGACTTCTTGCCCCACACGCAATGTCAATTTTTGGGGCTGATCTTTCGGTGTCGGAGCATACAAAACCGTTGATTCCCCGCTTCTCCCTTTTAACACAACATTTAATTTATCGACATTTTTGATCAAAAACTCTTGTCCGACATAAGGATCCGAAGATTCTTCCCCTTCCTCCAAGGTGGGCGAATTTTGCGAAGCTGCATTGACATCCTCCATTTGCCCGTTTCCGGAAGGAAATTCCATTGCATTGCGTTTTTCGGGCTGGGAAGTCTGATGATCATGGAGATAAACATACACTCCTCCGCTTAACAATAACAAAGCACCGACAACCATGGCAATCATCGTATGTTTTTTCTTTTTGACATTTTCTTTTTTCTCTTTCATTTGTTTTTTTTTCAATTCCATGGCAACCCGGCGCGGTGTTAACAGATGCTGTTGCGTGGCTTCAAGCGGAGGCAGAGACAGCGTCGTTTGAGGTACGGGTGTTTGGGTTGACGGTTCCGGGTTTTTCGTTGGTTGCAGTCCGGCCGGTTGTTCCGGGGCTTTCGGCACTTCCGGAACCGGCGGAAGCTGATTTTGCTGATTTTCCGGACGAAAATTCAATCCGGGATTCGGCGCAGAAGACAAAGATTTTTTGGCCGGTTCAGGCTCCGGGTTGATTGGCTGACGGAACGGACTTCCGCCCAACAGCCCGTTCGGTCTCGGACTTTGCGCTTGTCCTTTCGGAGGAAGAAATTTTCCGCTTGGTTTCGGCAACATTTGTGTCCGGGATGCCGGTTTGGGGGGCGTGAAGGCTTTGGACTGTTCCTGATTGGGACGCATTTTCATCAGCTTGTCAAAATGGTCCAACAATGGTTTTGTATCCACACCGAGGCTTTTCGCGTAGGTTCTCAAAAAAGCCTTGGCATAAAAAGGGCTTGGCAGCAAATCAAAACGGTCATTTTCCAGCGCATGCAAATATTTTATGTGAATATTCGTGATTCTGTTTACTTCTTCCAGAGAATACCCCCGTTGCTGCCGGACCTGTTTCAAATAGTCTCCAATCCCCGACATTTTTGATCCCTCCCCTTGCAGCAAAGCTTTTGCCACGTTTAAAATCCATGATTTTCATCCAATCGGTCATACGAAATCACTTCATCCGGATGATTCCGCAATTCAATGATGTAATCAAAATCATCCAAAGTATACTCTGTTTCCCTGATGAACACATCCGGATGTTCAATCACTTTGGTTGCGTCCATGCGCAAAATTTCCCGGACCAGCATGTCATGGCGTTCGGTCGAGCGGAGCGTGGAAACGATCCCGTCAATAATATACACGTTTTGGCCTGAAAGTTCATCCTGGGCCAATTGGCTGCGGACCGTCTGTTTTAACAATGTGGACGAAACAAATGTCCAACGCTTATTGGCACAAACACTGGCAGCCACCACAGACTCGGTTTTCCCGACCCTGGGCATGCCCCGGATGCCAATTAACTGAGCCCCTTCTTTTTTAAAAAGATGTGCCATGAAATCCACCAAAAGCCCCAGCTCTTCCCTTGTGAATCGATACGTTCTTTCATCGGCCACACACCGTTCCAGGTAACGGCCGTGTCTGACCGCCATCCGGTCCACCAGTTGAGGAGGGCGCAAAGCAGTAATGGTGATGTTATCAACTCTTGTCAAAATTTCCCTTAACGCCTCAATCTTTTCTTTATCATCGGTACGGAGCAGTAATCCCCGCCGGTTTTTCTCCACACCGTTAATCGTGACGATATTGATGGTAAGCATCCCCAATATGGACGCCAAATCCCCCATCAGTCCGGGGCGGTTTTTATGAATCTGATATTCCAGATACCATTCCTGGTGATCCATGACAACACCCCACCCTCTCCCGTTTCAAACGCTAAATTCAAAAGATTAATATGTTAATTAGTATAGCATAACCGCAAAGTGCCAAAAAAGTATTACATTGAGAATTAGATTTATCAAAAAAATAAAACACCCGTTTTTGGGTGTTTTAAAATAAAAAACAAACATTCATCTTTTTCCATCGTTCACCATTTTGACCATTAAATTGGCGATCGTTTGTTGTTCGTTTTCGTCCGCCACACTCCAAAGATCTTTCAAAAGACGTTCCTGGGTGTTTTGCGGATCCACATCCTTGGCCAGATAATCCCCCAGTTGATGGGCCAAATCTTTGATGTCCTGGTCACTCATTCCCAGCTGGCGGGCTTGGTCCACGCGGTTATGCAAAAACTCTTTCCAATCCTGAAAGTTGTCCAAAACAGACATTTCTTTTTCCTCCTTTGATCTGATACATGGATCTACTTCTAATATGAATCGAATGATTTCTTTTTATGTATACCAACCGCCATTGACAGCAAAGACTTGACCGGTGATATAGGAAGCTTGGGGGAGACATAAAAAAGCAGCCAGCGACGCCACTTCCTCCGGGCTCCCCAAACGGCCGGCCGGGATGTCCTCCGCCAGCGAATGTTTTTCCTCCCCGGGCAATTGCCGGTCCAACAAAGGAGTGTCAATGGCTCCGGGCGCAATGACATTCACCGTGATGCCGCTTGGCGCCACTTCTTTGGCCAGGGCCTTGGCCATGCTGATTTGCGCTCCCTTGGCAGCGGAATACAACACTTCCCCCGCACCGCCGGTCTGCCCCCATATGGAGGAGACCAAAATGATCCGCCCGTCTTTTTTCCGGATCATGCGGGGAAGCGCGGTTTGCGCCAGATAAAAAGCGCCCCGGACATGAACATCCATCAGCATTTCATAGTCATGATCCGAAAAATCCTGAATCAATCCCCATTTGGATGTTCCGGCCGCATGAATCACGATATCCGGCGGAGACAGATACATGGAAATTTGCCGGTAAACCTCAGCGACGGAGGAACGGGTCCTTAAATCCACCGGAAAGGCAAAAGCTAAGACCCCTTTTTCTTTGCATTCCCCGGCAACTTTTTGCGCTTCCTCCCGCCGGGAAAAATAACCGGCGGCAATATTTGCACCCAATCCGGCCAGTTTGATGCAAATGTCCCGCCCGATTCCCCCACTGCCACCAAGGATCCAAGCGGTTTTTCCTTTTAACGCTTGCATATTTTCCATCCTTTCAAACAAAAGCGCCCTTTTGAACAAGGACGCTTTCACGGTTATTTGGTGATTGGTGACTTTAATCCCGGGACGGCCGCACGATGGAAACGGCAAACCGGTCCCACTGCATGTGTTCCTGCATGCGCCGGTTCACTTCCTCCAACGTCAAAGCCTCCAGACACGGAACCAGGTCAAATAAATCGGCATCATGGAACCGGTAACCGGTAAATTGGTTGGCGATCCATTCCGGGGAATTCAAATAGCGCAGATTCGCACCGATCTTCTTTTTGCGGATCCGTTCAAAAGTGTCTTGGTCCAGTCCCTTTTCGATCAAAGGCGGCAATTCTTTTTTGATCCGCTGAAGCAATTGGTCGGGATCGGGGGTATCCCCTCCGATCATGGACAGCCCGAATCCCCGGTCCAGGGTGTAGTCCGTCCCGAAACCGTCATCGATCAATCCGTCGTCATACAGGGATTGGTACAAGTTGGAAGCCGGGCCGAGCAATGCTTCCAAGACGATCTGGGTGGCCATTTCCTGTTTGAGAAACTCGTTTCCCTTTACGTTCACCTTGTCCGCTTTTTCTTTGAATCCAAACATGCATTTGGAAATTCCGACACTCAGCTCGATTTCCTTGACGGGTTCGGCCACTTCCTCAGGCTCATCCGGGAAAAAGCGTTCGATCTCCGGCTGGTCCGGGAAAGACTTGTTCTGTTGGTTTTCTTTCACCAGTCGGATGATGGCCTCCGGATCCACCGGCCCGACGATGAACAAGACCATGTTGTTCGGATGGTAAAAGGTTTCATAGCAAGTGTACAACAAGTCTTTGGTGATCTTTGATATGGACTCCACGGTTCCGGCGATGTCGATTTTAACGGGGTGATGGTGATACATGGCTTCAAACAAGCCAAAATAAACACGCCAGTCCGGGTTGTCATCGTACATCCGGATTTCCTGCCCGATGATCCCTTTTTCTTTCTCCACATTTTGCTCCGTAAAATACGGCGATTGCACAAAATCAAGCAAGGTTGTCAGGTTTTTTTCCACCTGGCCCGTGCTGGAAAACAAATAAGCTGTCCGGGTGAAGCTGGTAAACGCATTGGCTGAAGCCCCCTGCCGCGAAAACTCCTGGAACACGTCTTCCCCCGATGCCTGCTCAAACATTTTATGTTCCAAAAAGTGCGCAATGCCGTCGGGAACCTCGTGCTTTTCTTTCCCCCTTACCCGGAAAGTGTTGTCAATGGATCCGTATTTGGTTGTAAACGTGGCATAAGTTTTAAAGAAATTCTTTTTCGGCAGGACATAAACACTCAAGCCGTTGGTTAGCTCTTCAAAGAACAGAGATTCCTGAATTTGATCAAACTCCACTTTTTGCATGTTCATTCCCTCCCCGGTCCCGTAAAAAATAAATCACATCCAACCGGATTTTCTCCGCTATTTTTTGCACGTCTTCCTTTTGCACCGCATTCACTTGCTCCAATAATATTTCCAGCGGCAAATCTTTTCCGTTCAAGACGGATTGGTAATGGAATTGGATCATCTCATAAGACCGGTCCATTTGAGAGCGCAACTGGTTGGACAATGTCGCCTTGGTCTGCTCCAGTTCCTGATCGCTGATGTTTCCTTGCCGGATTTCCTCCAACTGCTCTTTGATGATTTGAACCGCTTGGTCATAGTTGGCGATTTCAATCCCGGATTGAATGAGCAACAGGCCTTTATGGCTTTCCAATCGGGAAGAACAATAGTACGCGAGGCTCGCTTTTTCACGCACATTTCTGAACAGCTTGGAATGCGGAAAGCCGCCCAGAATGCCGTTATACATCATGAGCGCCGGATAATCCGGATCTTTTATCGTGGTTTGGGTCCGGCAACCGATGTTCAGTTTCCCTTGATTGACATTCATCCGTTCGATCACGACCCGTTCTTCCTTCACCGGACGGGAAGCCGTTTGGGTCTGTACCGTTTTCCGCGTTTTACCCGCAATGGACGAAAATTCTTTTTCAAGCAATTTCAACACTTCGTCCGCCGATACATTACCCACGCAATAAAAATCCACCGGGCATTCGGACAAAACCTCTTGATAATATGTATACAACGATGACGGGTCAATGGTTGGCAAGTCTTCGAGGCGTCCGTGGTTAAACAACGCATACGGCTCTCCCTGACACATGGCTTCGATCATGCGTTGGGATGCATAGCGGATTTTATCGTCCTTTAAGCTCTCGATTTTCTGTTTTAAATTTTTCTTTTCCGCTTCCACATAGGAAGATTTGAATGCTTGATTTTCCAACGCCGGCTTTAATAACACCTCGCTGAAAAACCGGATCCCTTCCGCAAGGAGCAAAGGGGATTCCTTCAGATATTGTTCATTGGCCAGTTCCATGCCAAATTGCATGATATGCCGTTCTCCCCGCTTGAATACATCCCCGAACAAAATGGCCCCATACAACTCATCCAATTTCTGACGGAAAGAGAGGGTGGTCAGATGGGACTGTGTCCCCCTCTGCAACACTTGAGGGAGCAATGCGGTTTTGGTTACGGTTTCCGGGGACAACTCCTGTTGAATAAATGCCATCAGCGTCGTGGTTTTAAACTTTTCGCTGTTACAAACATGGACACGAATATTCCCGATCGAGCCTGTTTCAAACTGAGCAAAACCCAAATTATTCACCTCTTTTTCATCAAGTCAATTACCCCTATTATAGACGAATCCGGCACCGGTTAGAAATGTTCACCATTTATTATGATCGTCTGTCCGACAAAAAAATTCTTTTCTCTGAAAAGCTCATTTCACGGCTTCTTTTTTCCTCTCCCCGGTTTCATTGTCAAGCGATGAAACCAACACTTCGCGGGGCTTGCTCCCTTCATACGGGCCGACAATCCCTTTGGCCTCCAGCATGTCAATCAGGCGGGCCGCCCTGGTATAACCGATCCGCAACCGGCGCTGCAACAAAGACACGGAGGCCGTTTGCGCTTCAATGACCAGTTTTTTCGCTTGCGGGAACAATTCGTCGTCGACGGATGATTTATTTTTGTCAGGGGATTTGGGAATCATTTCTTCCTGATAATCCGGTTCTTGTTGTTCCTTGACAAACTTCACCACCCGCTCCACTTCTTCATCCGAAAGGAATGCCCCTTGGATCCGGATCGGCTTGGATGCCCCCGTCGGCAAATACAACATATCCCCGCGTCCGAGCAATTTCTCGGCTCCCCCCATGTCCAGGATGGTGCGGGAATCGGCCTGCGATGAAACGGCAAAAGCAATCCGGGTCGGGATATTGGACTTGATCACGCCGGTGATCACATCGACCGACGGACGCTGGGTGGCGATGATCAAATGAATCCCGGCAGCCCTGGCCATCTGCGCCAGCCGGCAAATCGAATCTTCCACATCGGCCGGGGCGACCATCATCAAATCCGCCAACTCATCCACAATGACAACGATGTAAGGAAGGGGGGCTGTCTCTTCCAATCCTTTTTCTTTCACCAATTGATTGAAGCGTTCAATGTCGCGGGCCCCGTGCTTGGCAAACAATTCATAGCGTTTTTCCATTTCCGCCACCACTTTTTTCAATGCCACGGCCGCTTTGCGCGGTTCCGTGACCACCGGGATCAATAAATGGGGAATTCCGTTGTATGCATTGAGTTCAACCATTTTGGGATCAATCATCATCAATTTCACTTCGTCCGGACGCGCTTTGTACAACAGGCTGACAATGATCCCGTTGATGCAAACACTTTTTCCCGATCCGGTTGCCCCCGCCACCAACAGATGAGGCATCTTGGCCAGATTATCCACGATGGGTTTGCCGTACACATCCCGCCCCAGGGCAATGCTCAACTTGGATTGCGATCCCAAATATTCCGCACTCTCCAACACATCTCTTAACCCCACCAGCGCGACTTTGGAATTGGGGATTTCGATCCCGACCGCCGATTTTCCCGGGATCGGGGCTTCAATCCGGATATCTTTGGCCGCCAGCGCCAGGGCAATGTCATCCGCCAGGTTGACAATCCGGCTCACCTTTACCCCTTTTTCCGGACGGATTTCATAACGGGTGACAGCCGGTCCCCGGTGTATTTCCCCCACCGTTGCTTTGACTCCGAAGCTTTCCAGTTTGTCCTGCAGGGTTTGCGCTTTTTCATGGACGTTTTCCTGCTCCCGGCCCTGCCTTTTCTTTGTCGGATTTAACAGGGTGGCCGGCGGCAAGACATAATGATCCATCTTTTGTTGCGATTGAAAATGAACTTCGATCGGCTCACCGGAACCTTCATCCGGTT
>NZ_JACETT010000044.1:0-15568 GCF_013912365.1 Thermoactinomyces intermedius | reverse complement strand
GTGGTTATTCTGATTAAAAAACAGTCATTCTTTCATTTTCACCTTTTTAAAATAAATTAGAGTAGCTCGTAATCTGTGATGATCGGTTTTATATGTGGGCGCTCCCCTTCTGTTTTGATATAGATCCTGGAAAAAATCATGTTTAAAATCTCTTTTTGCTCTTTCCTGGATAGGTGATACCAGATTTCTTTTAAATTCTTGAGTGCATCGATGATTTCGTCTTTACTTACATCAGTTTCATTGGGGACCGTGTTGAATGCTTCTAACTCTTCCATCAATGCTTCTTCTTTTTCCTTTTCCTCGTTCATTCTTTCTTTCAGCTCTTCCAAACTAATCGCATCGTTTGCAAATGCTTCTTGCCATTTGCGGCGGCGTTTTTTTATTCGTTGCAGTTCTGCTTCAATCTGTTTTAGACGAAACTTGTTGTCAGTCTCTTCTTTTTCTGATTCCAGGGCCACTTTACTTTCTTCAATAATCAGATTGATTTTGTTTAGTAGTTCATCTACAAGTCGTTCTTCAAGAACAGTTGAAGCCTGGCAAATTCCCCTGGCGGTTCCATTACATCGATAGTAATATGTAACTCCGCTTTTGTTTTCCTGGCGTGCTCCTGAGTATGGAGACCCGCATCTGTTACAGAAGAGTATTGTGGAAAACGGATAATCGCTTGTATGAGCTTTTTTTCTTCCGCCGTGTCGCTTTTTTAGGATCTCTTGAACCTCATTGTATTCTTCTTCACTGATCAAAGCCGGGTGGTTACTGTCGATGGTCTCTTTTTCCCCGTAGCCGTTCCGGTTGACTAGATAACGGATTTTCCCGGTGTATGTAGGATTTCTGAGCAAATATGCCACTTTACTACCGGTCCAGTTGCCGCCTTTTGGGGAGTCGATCCCCTGTTTGTTGAGTATTTTCGCGATCTTATTTATGCCCATCTTTTTTGCACTGTTGAAGATCCATCTAACGATTTGCGCTTTCTCCTGGTCAATCACCATCTTTCCATCTTCGTCTATCCGATAACCAAACGCTGGCCCCCCTATCCTCTTGCCTTCTAAAAACTTCCGCTCCAAGCCCATTTTCACTCGTTCTGATAAGTTTTCCCTTTCCCATTGGGCCATAGCTCCAACGATTGAAATAAATAGTCTCCCCATCGCTGTTGTAGTGTCAAAAACTTCTGTAACTGACTTAAACATGATGTTGTGTTCATCAAAGATGTTCAGAAGTTGATGAAGATCGAGTACAGAACGGACCAGGCGATCCAAACGATAGACGACCAGGACATCAAACTTTTTAGATTTTACGTCTTGTATAAGCCGTTGCATAGATGGTCTATTCAAGTCTTTTGCAGAGTATCCGTCATCTTTATAAACTTCACCAAGTTCCCATCCTTGGGACTTGATAAAGTCGGTGCATCGTTGCTGTTGAGCGGCCAGGCTAAAACCTTCTGCTGCTTGCTCGGCTGTCGATACCCTGATATAGATGGAAGCTTTCATATGATCCCCTCCTCCCCACAGTCTACGCCTTCAATATTAATGTATTTTCGAAGTTGTTTCACGACTAAATTCAGTGTTTATGTTCAATTCTTGTATATATATCAAGGTATGTATTGCAGTAATTTTAGTGTTGACTTTGAAGAAAAAAAGGGGTTATAATATTACCGCGGAATATACCTCAGTACATACTATAATAATCAGGAGGATGATCATATGTTAGTTGCTGCTGATGTTGGTCGTTCGCAAAGTCGTTTCATCGGTAAAGTAAATGAAAATAAAGTATTTGAAGCCTTCCCGAGTCTTTTAAGACCGTACTTCAAAACTGAATGGGATGTTCTTCAAACAGAAAAGGATACGGTGATCGAGTATGAAGGCGAATCTTTCTACATCGGTGAGATTGTAGAATATGTAAAGGAAACCGGGGACAGCGGCCGGGTGTTTGACCCCAAAAAGACAGGGAAAAACACACTCCTATTTACGCTCTTAGGTTTGTATCGACTCGGAGCACATGAATATGACCCTGTAGATCTCGTCATCGGCACACCTCTTAATAGGTACAACGAGGACAAAGATGGATTGAAAAAGCTCTTGACCAATCGGCATCACATCAAAGTGACCACAGGAAATGGAACGGATCACCGGGTGATTGATATTAAAAAATGCATTGTTACCGTTGAAGGTGCAGGGATCTTCTACAGTAACGTAACGGATGATCTGGTTAGGGTTATTGATTTAGGAGCTGTCACTTTGAACGCGCTCACCTTCCGAAACAAACGGTTCATCCCCACGGAATCTTACACCTTCAACTGGGGATGGGATACATTGAAGCCGGAAAACCGTACACATAAATATGTCGCCGCTCTTATCCATGACTCACTGGCCACGAAATGGGCGAAAGATGATAAAGTAATGGTAGGTGGCGGACAAGCTAAGGGACTAGCCCCTGCAATCCAGGAATATTTCCCGAATGCTTATTCCGTCCCTGATCCCCGAAACGCAAACGTTGAGGGATATTTCAGGATCGGAAAGGTGATTAAGTGGTGAGTAAAAAAAAACTGGTCATCCAGGTGACTTTCAGCCCTGATGATCAAAAAGAAATGGAGATGTATGAGTATTTAAAGGGGGTGGGAAATGCAAGCGGGCATATCAAGAGGCTGATTTACCTTGATATGGTGTTAGGAAAATTAAGTGGCGGAACCATTGAGGTTAAACCGAATGAAGAAACAACTGTAAAAGAAATGAAAGAAGAAGATTTAGGATTTAGTGCAGATGATTTAGGCGGTATCTGCGGATAAGTTAAATGGCCCACTGGCGGACGGCAACCCTCACCAGTGGGCCAAACTCCAAAATATAGGAAAGGAGTTGTTTCCATTGTATCAAAGGGAAACTGATTTTGAAATATGGAAACCGATCCGGGGATATGAAGGCCTGTACTCGATCTCCAATCTGGGGAGAGTAAAACGGGAAAAACGAGTCATTGTTAATCGCCGCGGGACCCGACAGGTGATGAACGAGAGGATCTTAAAGCCGTATCACAGGAAAGGGAAGGGGCTTGAAGTCACTCTCTGCAAAGACGATCACAAAAGAACGTTTCTCGTCCATGTTTTGCAAAGAGAGCATTTTGAAACCTCCTTTCACGACTAATCCAACGTACTTTCACGACTACTTTCACGACTTTCATGATGTAACGAGAGATCAACATATTTGCCTCTCTCCTCTCACGACTTTTGCCTATAAATTGGCTTTTCCCTGGGATTAACCAATGGCGATGTCGTGAAGGGGAGGGGGTTTGTTATGGGAGGAGAGAGAAAATGTTTTTCAAGATTCAAACAAGAAGAAGGATGTACGGGATCTATTGTGAATTTGATGATAATTACTACTCAATGGAGATAAGCATAATGCCTAAGAAATTATGGCGATTGTCTAAAAGGATTATTGTGACTGATCATCTAAGTATTGAAACAGACCCAAAAAGTAAGGCAGTAGAACTCATTCAAAAGTATGAAAAGGCCGAAGACTACGAAGATGAGCTGGAATCAAAAACATTTCAAATCGATGGGGATCAGATCCAGGAGGTAAAAGAAAAGAGAAAAGTTAAAGTACACCATTGGGATGGTGGGGTGGAAGAGATTTTAATTTAAAAGGGAGCATGCAGCTCCCCTTTTTTATTCATTTTGGATGTAATAAGAGACATTAATTATAAATTGGGGTATAATGAGTATAGCTAGCGAATTGACTGTCTAATACATCGGCGCCACTATCTCCCGAAACCATGACCTCTGCGGTCGTGTGGAAATCCATTTTTGGATAGGGAATAGGGCGCTGATTTATTCTGCGGAAAGACCCAATATGAAAATCGGGATCGATATGTGCACGTGAATGTGTCACAAGCTAAAAATATGGAATATTATATGGAAAAGGACTTTTGACGAATTGACAACGCATCAGGATATTTATATGTTTGAAATATAAGCAGCATTAAACACCTGAATAATATCCTGTTTATTGATATAACCTAATCAAAAGTCCTCTGTTTTATGTGAGGTGTTTTTATGGCTAACATTCGGGATGTAGCCAAATATTTTTTGACGAAGGTTGATCGTACCGAGGACACAATAACTCATTTGAAACTCCAAAAATTATGCTACTACGCACAAGCTTGGCACTTAGCAATTAAAGATAAGCCGTTGTTTAATTCAGTGTTCCAGGCCTGGGCAAACGGCCCGGTTTCTCCTGAATTGTGGCAAGAATATAAACATCATGGTTTTGAACCTATTGATTACCCAGAAAACTTTGACCCATCGGTGTTGGCTAAGGAGGAAAGGGAATTTCTTAATGATATTTGGGATGCATACGGTTGCTATACTGCCAAGTATCTGTCCGACTTGACTCATCAAGAAGATCCCTGGATCAAAGCCAGGGGCAATGCGCGCCCAGGCGAAAAATGCACCCGGATAATTAGTGATGAGAGCATGAAGGAATATTATAAAGAGATGCTGGAGGACTAATGGGGAAGAAGAAAATTAAACCAAAGCGCAGAAAGAAGATTGCTGGTAAAAGTGTTTTAATCCCACAGCCCGAACAGGGGAGTACAGACGGCGACTCCCCTGTCTTTTCGTTTAAATACTGTGATAATAATAAATTTGTACTGTGGGATCTGTCTAAACCAGAACTAATGAGACTGATGGACTTTTTCAAACAAGCTGAACGCTTAACCTGGGGAGAAATCATAAAGCAGAGAAAGCGTGGGTTGAGGTATGATTCACGGAGCACAAATGAAATCAAGTACAAATTACCAGATGATTTATCTGAAGATTTAACCTTGATTCATTTGGCGATGTCAGGGAGAGGAAGAGTTTGGGGTTTTAGAGACGGAAGAATTTTTCATGTAATCTGGTTTGATAAAGATCATAAAGTTGATAAAATGTCATGATACATAAAGGGAATTATTAAAATATGGAGAATTGGAAATATAAAACCCAAGGAGCTATTTAATAATGGCTCCTTTTTTGTGTTTATGATTTGGTTCCAGGATTAAAATAAAGAAAATTTTAACTTTTCTGGTTTAATCTTGTAGCGTGCGTGGTAGATGTCTTATGCTAATGAAATGACTTGGCCCAGGCATTTGTTGACCCAGCTATACTTTTATGTGATATAATTAGTAACCCGAACAATAGTTCCCTGAACGGACACAAACTATACAATACATTCCGAATAATAAATTATAGGCATATAGTCTTAAGACTCTTAGAGGGGGGGCTAGATATGGCTATAAAATATCAAAACCACTGCCGCTTCCCCAAAACCGACAGTGGTCAGGATTTAGAAATGTATTTGATGGAAATTTGCGAGTCTTTAAGCATAGAATTCACCATGGATTGTAGGCGATTAGTTAATTTGTTAAATAAA
Source organism: Thermoactinomyces intermedius (assembly GCF_013912365.1). Classification (NCBI taxonomy): domain Bacteria; kingdom Bacillati; phylum Bacillota; class Bacilli; order Caryophanales; family Thermoactinomycetaceae; genus Thermoactinomyces; species Thermoactinomyces intermedius. The sequence continues at coordinate 10,172 of NZ_JACETT010000044.1, read as the reverse complement.
AAAGGATACATAGATGATATAGAGTATGCATCTATGCTAAGAGTTTTATACTTTTAATCAGTTTTTTTTCCTCTGCGCTTTTAGTCTCATCGTCTTTTTTTTCCTCACTAACTTTCCTACCCTCTTTAACGCGATCACGAATGATAGCAAAAAACTCTGTGAGAATTTCACGCTGTTCCGGTGTCAGCTCTTGGCCACCCCAGGTGGCTCTTTTATTTTTAAGCGCTTCTTTTATGTCTATACTATCTTCTTTCTCTTTCTTCTCCAGGCCTAATAAATAATCTGTAGTTACTCCATAAAATTCAGCCAACTTTTTCAGCGTTTCATAATCAGGATTTCTACGCCCAATTTCATATTGACCATACGTTCCCCTGTTAATTCCGATGATTTTGGCTAAATCTTCCTGGGAATATTTTCTTTTCTTTCGTAACTCCTTTAATCTATCGCCTAAATTCATGATATCCCCTCCTTGTTTTTAGGTACGGTCTTTTTAATTATAAGTTGCAATGCGCCACATGTAAATATTTTGTGGCGTACTGCTTCATTTTTTCGGAAAATAACTATTGACATGTGGCGTTTAGCAACATTATAATAAAACCAACGGATGAGGCGGAACGCCACAAATGGAAAGGAGGAATAAAATGAAACGAACATGGTTGAAAAAAATCCGTATGGATCGGGGAATGACACAGCAAGAATTATCGAGAAAAGCCAAAATAAATCGTTCTTTCTACACTCAAATAGAAAATGGGAAAAGAAATCCAAGTCCTTATACAGCCCAAAGAATTGCTGATGTCTTAAAGACAGATTGGACTTATTTTTATACTTTCGATTGTGGCGTATCGCAACTAAATAAGGAGGAGAAAAGTGATGAAACCGGTAGAAAAAATCATCGTTCCGCCTGAAAAAGTCCAAAAAATTGTTCCTATCATTATCAAGGCACTAAAGCGGATCAAAGCAGAGGAAGCGAACAAGGAGGTTGGTTGATGTGGCAGATCGCCATTGAAAGGAGGTGAAACAATGGAAAAACACCACAGATACATTGGTGAAGCGGTTGAGGTGACTGATGATGGCCGATTATTACTGAAATTCAAGATCATGCAGGACGGGATCTGGTATGGAACGCTAAATCCTATAGGCGCGGAGAAATGGGGAAAGTTTCGAGGATTGAAAATGCCCGCCGAATCAACGACGGGCACTACACAAAAAAACACCTAAAAAAATTATAACACAAGCGAGGAGTGATGAGAATGGAAAACCATTTGCAAGTGATTGAAAACGAACAGGAACCGAAAGTGATCGAATATGTCCCATCTGTGGCACAAAGTGTGGATCTTGCATCGCAAAACCTCAAACAAATGTATGCGCTCGCCAAAAAAGTAATGCGTCACGGTATCGACTACGACACGATTCCCGGCACTCCTAAGCCGTCTTTGCTCAAACCTGGAGCTGAACGTCTCCTGCAATTTTTCGGATTGGGCCATGAGGTTGAATGTGTGAACAAGGTTGAGGATTGGGAGAAAGGGTTTTTCTTCTACCACTACCGGGTGAAAATTACTCATCCAAATCATCCGGGATTCGTAGTAGCCGAATGCGAAGGGTCCGCAAATAGCAAGGAAAAGAAATATCGGAATCAGGACCCCTTCACAATCGTTAACACACTCCAAAAGATGGCCATCAAGCGGGCTCTTGTGGGAGCTACTCTCCAGGCAACCGGGGCCAGCGGGCTCTTCACTCAGGATGTAGAGGATATGGATTTGCAGCAACCAGCAGCACAGCCGATCCGGCAAACGCGATATCAACAATCAAGCCAGGTAATCAGCGATAAACCAGCAAGCCAAAAACAGATCAACGCCATCTGCGCGATCGCATCAAGCAAAGGGATGACTGATGAAGAGCGTGACAAAGTGGTGAAAGAACTAACCGGCAAGGATAGCAAGAAAGACCTTACTTCAGCAGAAGCAAGCCGGGTGATTGAGTACTTGCAAGGAGGTGGGAACTGATGGATATGGACACTTTGTATCAACAGATGGAACAAGCACTTTTGCTTCATGATCTGGAATGGGCATATAGCATTTTGCAAGCCATGAAGGAATTAAAGGAAGAACAAAACGGGGCTGCATAAGCCCGATCAAAAGGGGAGGAGAAAAAATGGCAAAAGGGTTCTATTTCGAATGTGATTTTTGCGGTGAGATTGTAAAAACGGATATGTCTGCATCTCTAGACACTGAATCTTGGGATGTGGATTTGCCTGAGGGATGGTTAACAATGCAGACACCATATTACAATGGCGGGTCCTATTACACAGACATGATAAGAAAACATTATTGCTCAATAGATTGCGCCGAATCAGCACTGACTGAATGTAGAAAAAAAATCGAGATAAGAAAAAAAGAATGGGAAGCAATGGTTATCGAAGATGAGGATGCATTTTGAACAAAACGGGGCTGCAAGCTCAGCCCCGAAGAAAGGAGCAAACAAAATGGTCAATTATACTTTTTATTCTACAAAACCGGCTGGGAAAATCCAAGTTGGTGATCTTTTGAAAACTGAGAAGGGGAAACAGACGAAAATCACAGACTTGTACCGTCATCAGGGAGAAACGGTGTTTGTTACCGATCGCTTTGGTCTTGTCTTCGAAAACGAAATTGAAGTGAAAGGAAAGATGCAACATGTTTAAAGCCTACTGCAAACATCCGGTGTTCGGAGAAGCCCCCCCAGTCGCTTTAGAAACCGTGGAGGAGGTTTTACGGTACACACAACTCCAACGTCATTTTTCACCTGAAATCACCGTGGTTGATGAGATGGATGTTACCGTCGTTGAAGTGAAGAATCACAAATACGTATTCCCGGAAGAATGGCAGGTTCTAAACAAATAAACATCGGGGCTTAGCAGCCCCGATTCAAAACAAATTTTAGGAGGGAAACCTTTTGGATGCCAGGATACCAGGGGGAGCAATCATTATTGCAAGGCGGATTATAGATAGTGAGATTATGAAAAAACCACCACTCTATATGAAAGTATGGATCTATTTGTTAGCGAGAGCACAGCACAAGGATTACAAACAACTTAAACGCGGGCAATTGATCACCTCTATTCCTGAAATCAGGGAAGCATGCAGTTGGTATGTAGGAGCACGAAAAGTAAAGCCGACTGAAAGGGAAGTGAGATCAGTTCTTGATTGGATGAGGGGTAAAAGCAAAACTGTTTCATCTGTTTCACGAAATCCCAATGAACAGTCTTCGAGCGTCTCGCCGAACGTCGCGATGATTAGCAGTTCGAAAGTCACACATGGATTGCTCATAACTATTGAAAATTACAGCGTTTATCAATCCTTGGACAATTACGAACGTCGGACGGAAACGAAAGACGAACGTCAAGGCGAAAAGTCTTCGAACGTCGCCGGAGCGACGGAATATAAACAAGAATGTAATAAGAATGAGAATAAATATAATCCTCGTAAACGCGCAAAACGCATTTACGACGACGACAGCCCTTATATGAAAATGGCAATCTACTTCAAAGACAGGGTCCTTTCTTGGAAGCCTAATGCAAAAGTGCCCAATGATCTGAACAAATGGGCTGATGATTTCAGAAAGCTTCATGAGCTTGATAAGCGCACCAAACAAGAAATCAAGGATGTCATTGATTGGGCTACTTCTGACAGCTTTTGGCAGGCTAATATCCTTTCCCCTGGCAAGCTGAGGAAACAATTTGACACCTTGCAAGCTCAGATGAGCCGGAAAGTTATAAAGATGCCAGAAAAACCGATGTCTTACTGGGAAGAAAAGCAAAGGCGGGAGGAAGAACTTGAACGGAAACGCTTGGCTGAACGGGACAAGCAAATGAAAGTACAAAGGTTTATTGAGGTGACGGGTCTCCATCCTATGAAGCACAAGGATTTACTTAGGGATTACTTAGAAGGACGTGTTACCTTGTCTGAACTGAAAAAAAGAAGATGGGGGAGCTAATCAATGAGTATGGAAGCGGAAAAAAGCGTCATCGGTTCAGTTTTGATGGATTCGATGGTCATTGACAAAGTCCACTGGTTGGAGCCAAGAGATTTTAAGGACCCGGCTCACTCGCTTATCTGGTCCGCAATAAAGCACATGTACAAAAAAGACCAAAAAATAGACCTGGTCACGCTGACAACGCAGCTTGATGAATATAAAAGACTGAACGAGATCGGCGGTGTTCTTTATTTACGCGAGTTGTTAAACACGGTAATCACAACGGCCAACGTGGAATATCACGCGAACATCGTTCGGCGAAACGCAATCAAACGCCGTGCGACAGATATCGGTCATCAAATAGCAGCCTTGTCCGAGAAGCCGTATGACGATTTAGAACAGATGTTTCAAGAAGTGGAAAGGCTAGCCGGGTCCATTCGCCCAGAGAGCCAAACGGATCTTATCCATTTAGAAAATGCAGAAGACGAGTACTTTGATTATCTGGATCAGGAAGATGATTTCATCAAGACAGGATTCAAGAATTTTGATGAATGGATTGGTGGTCTTGGGCGCGGTTGGCTTTATGTCTTGGCTGCTCGGCCATCGGTTGGTAAAACTGCCAAGATGCTTCAGATGTTGAGGGGAATTGCTTCCCAAGGCAAGGGTCAATGCCTAGTCTGGTCACAGGAGATGAAGAGGACCGCGTTAATTAATCGGATGATGGCGTCCCTGACCGGGATTCATATGAATACATTTCGCTTAAAAAAGCTGACACCCCATGAAAAGAAAATTGCTCGTGAGGTTTACAGAAAGGAGATCGCTCCTTTGCCGATCCGAATCGCAGACAGCAAAAACGTAACAATTGAGGAAATTGCAGCCACAGCACGTCAGGCAAAGAGAGAAAATGGCCAAATTGCTGCGATCTTTGTTGATTATCTTGGGATCATGAATATCCCCCAGCCGCCGGGGATGAGCCGTCAACAGGCAATTGGGCAGGTTACACAAGCGGCCAAGCGTTTGGCGATGGAACTGGATTGTGTTTTTGTCCTCTTGGCACAAATGAACCGTGAAGGGAAAAAAGCAATTGAACCTTCGCTGGAACACCTTCGCGAATCGGGAGACATTGAACAGGACGCTGATGTTGTGGAGTTCCTTTGGGAGGACCCAGAAGACACAGATCCGGGACCCGATGCATTAGGAGCAAAAGTCATCCAATCCATCATTGCCAAAGGGCGTGACGTTGGAGTAAATCGTTTCCGTTACGGATTTTTTGGCGCTTACCAGCATTTTGTTGATCTTCCGAAGCTTGATGAGGAGTGAACAACATGGAAATTGAAAAAGAGTATTTCGCTCTTTTGGAGCGGATCGTTAAAGGCGCTGAATACCTAGAAAATCCTTTGATAAAACCTGAAGACTATGCAAAAGGGATGAGACTTTATAACGAGCTTTGCAAAAGAGTACTTGAGTATAGGGGGATGACATCATGAGCGTAAACCGCTGGATGATTTATGACTGGATGAAATATCGCTACATGAAAACTGGAGTTAAACCGACACGCGATGAGGTTTTAAACCAGTTTCAAGGCGCGGATTTTGAGGAGATTGCTGAAGGGATCGCAGAGTTTAACCTTGTGGTGGATCGATTGCCGGGAGGGATGGAAAATGGAAGCAGTACGGAAAGTACAGCCAGTTAAAAGGCTTAAAGAGTCCCGTTTAAATAGGGTGATAGCGTGTGAAAATGCTCCGATCAATTGGGTTTGGGATGAAAAAGACGAATTGGAATTTATCCATATGTGGGATGCGGGGCTGTCACTGCAAGACATTGCAAGAGCTTGGCCGGATCGGAACCCGGATGACATCATTCCCCTTTGGTTGGGCTTGATGTATCACGAGGACCCGAAAAAGCGGTTGAAGGATCGACTAGGCGGAATCTGGGGAAGGAGGCGGAGAGGATGAGATCCCGATTAGAGCAAGTTGAACGATTTGAGATCTGGTACCAGGGCGAAAAAATCGGTGAAGCGGAGGACTTGTTGAAGACCGAGAAGCTGATTGAAGAACTGGAGGCAAAACTGAAAATCCATGCGGATCAGATGGTGGTTAAAGTCATTTACCAAGAAGGAGGTGGCTTGGAATGAAGGTTAGATCGCCGTTGATCTGGTTCGGTGGGAAGGAAAAAGTAGCCAAATATATCATATCCAAGATGCCGGAGCACAAAACGTACTGTGAGCCGTTCGGCGGAGCTGCTCATGTGATTGCTCAAAAATATCGGTCGGACTTTGAAATTTACAACGATATAGATGGTGAGATTGTCAATTTCTTGATGGTAGTCAGAGAACAGCCTTATGAACTGGCCAGAGCTTGCGACTCACTCCCCTACTCACGTCAACTATATGAAGAGTGGAGAGATAGCGAGTGGCCAGAGGACAAGTTTGAACGAGCGGTCCGGTTCTTCTACCTGAATCGGTCGGGAATCGCTAAAGGAAATGGGCCAGCTTCAGGAAGAACCGGTTGGCGGCATCATCATTCGGCAAATACGGCGCAGGCCTATAGAAAAGCGATTGATCTGTTCGAATCATTTGCCAATCGTATGCGATATGTGCAGATCGATTGCAACGATTTTCGAAAAGTCATCCTAGAAAACGACACGCCAGAAACGTTGTTCTATGTAGATCCTCCCTATTTCGGGAGAGAAAAGTATTATGCTGGCGGGTTTACGGAACAAGATCACCGGGATCTGGCCAAGATCCTGAACAGCGTGAAAGGAAAAGTTATTTTGTCATATTATGATCACCCCTTACTTGCAGAGCTTTATCCAGGATGGCATATCGAAAGCTACACAGCCATGAAGCAAATGGTCAACAACGGGAGCCAAAAAGCGCAGGAACTGTTACTCATGAACTACTACAACAGCTTGCAATTATCACTTTTTGATTGAGGTGAGGTGAACAACATGAGCCTACCACCAGGATTTGAGCAGATCGATCTGTTCGCATCGATGGCAACTGATCCGGAGCCAAAGCCAAAACCGAAGCGCAGGCCCAGGCGGAAGCGAAAAGGCGTTGTCTACCGTTGCCCACGGTGCGGGAAGGCGCTAGAAGTTGATATCCCGGCTGTAGTCGTCATTTGTGGATGCGGCCGGAGGATGGAAAGGGAGGAAGAGAAATGAAAGCATTAATTTGTGATCAATGCAAAAGCATTATTAGTTTCAATTCGGGCTTGACAGTTTCTCGTGATCTTCAAGTAGTTGGCGAACCCGACGAATGGCACTTCTGCTCCTGGAACTGTTTAGGACAACTAGCTATGGAGAAAGGAGAAAAGAAAAAATGAGGTTTACTGTTCCAGGGCATCCGGTCCCGGCGGTCAGAATGACTCAACGTGGGAAGTTTATCAAAAAGCAGGCAGGCAGGTATCTGGCATACAAAAACCAAGTCGGATGGGCAGCCAAAGCAGCCGGAGTGAAACAGATGACCGGGGATGTTGAAGTAATTGGAACTGCCTATATCTACGGGCGATCTGGCGATATTGATAATTTGGCTAAGGCTTGGCTGGATGGTTTGAATGGAATCGCTTGGATAGATGACAGACAGGTGAAGCGATTAATTGTTGAAAAACGGAAGGTAACAACTAAAGAAGCAGAGCGGGCAGAAATAGAGATCCGGGAGGCGAAAACAAATGAGATTTGATGGGGACTTGGTATTTGTCTACACAGAAAGCAGATCAGAAATGGAACAAATCAAAAACGCGGGCTACAAAACAATTCGAAAAGGCAACGGGTGGTTCTGTGAAATAGATATCTCTTTTTTGCGGGGAAGGAGTGGGGAGCATGGGGAGATACAGAACTGAAGAGTATACAACCAAAGAACTTGCGTACATATGCAAGTTCTATGAATATGATGGACCATCCCGTTTAGGTATGGCCTTAAATAGATCGTCAAAATCGTTATCGGAAATAGTACGAGCTCTAAAGAAGAGTGGTGAATATGAGTTTTATAAAAAGCTTTGGGATAGGTTGTGTGAAAAAGGTGCATGAACAAAAAGAGCAGCCCAAAAGAACGGGCTGCACTATAGTTAAGCCAATAATCATTATAACACAGATACCGGGGGGAAGCAGGATGGGAGCAGCTAAGAAGATCAGAGACGGGGTATTCAAACATGTTGAAGCTGAACTGTACAGCTACTGGGATTCGATCAAAGAATTGAAACGATTGAGAGAAGAGATCATATATTCCACACCATTTGTAGAAGGAGATGGAGGGAAATCAAATCTTCCAGGTGATCCAACTGGCCGGAAGGCAACAGCTCTTTTGATGCACCGGAGGATCCAACAGCTAGAGCAGATCACCAAAGCAATCCGTATAGTATACGACCAGCTCCCTCCTGAAAAGCAAAGACTGGTCCAAATGAAATATTGGACGAGTCCTCAAATATTCACTTGGGAGGGGATCGCTCAAAGAATTCCCATCAGCAAAAGACAGGCATTAAGATGGCGGGATGAGATTGTACATGAGATAGCGGAGAGTTTGGGATGGCGTTAGATGGCACTTTCATGTCACTTTTGAGGGTATAAAACGATGTAATATGATAGTACCTAATAAAAGGTTAATACAATTTGGATCAGCCTGAATCGATTCCATTCCAAAACTCCTCCCCAAATTTGTAAGTCATCTGCAAAGGGGAAAGCGGCCATAAGAGCCGCTTTTTTATATCGCTAATAACCGGGAGTAACTAAAAAATATGGAGGTGTGTCCCCTCTCTTCTCTCTCTATATGTAGTTCTCCCGGTTTTTTTATAAAGAAAAAGCCGCCTTGTTGGGCGGGGTTATTGCTTTTGGCGTTCTAGGTTTTCTTTAGCTTCTTCAGCTGATCTCTTAGAGGCTTTGGCTTGCGAAAACGCAAAAACTGCAGAGATTAAGGCGACAGATGCACTTAAGATAGATATGAAAACATATTGGTTCATAACAATCGCCTCCTTTAATAATAATTTCGTATGTTGCCTTGCGATTCCTCTTAGATTAAGTAACAAAAAGACCGCCTCAGAGGGCGGTGTTATAACGATGATCCAAGGGAAGCTGGCTAAATAAAGAAAAAACCGTTCATTTGATACTGAGATAGGAGGTATATTATGCAGAACCATCAACACTCTATGCCTCCTTAGATCTGAGAGCCTGTTATACTGAGTTTGTTTTGATTTCAAGAGGAAATGAAATAACGAGTGTTAGCCTTCTGACGAAGGGCTTTTTTCTTTTTTAGTCGAATTCGATAGTGCAAGCTCTGAATTATTCATCAAAATTTTTCCATTTTATATATTGCATAACGATGCATCGTGAAATATAATATATAATGCAGTACACATTTTAAAAGTGGGGTTCTGATAATGGATAAAGAAATCATGAAAGGATCAATTGATATTCTTATTCTTTCTCTTTTAACCAGAAAGAACATGTATGGATATGAACTCGCCAAAAGTATCAAAAAGGAAAGTGACGATTTATACGATATGGGGGAAGGTACTCTTTATCCTGCATTAAAACGTTTAGAATCAAAGGGTTACTTGAAGTCTTACTGGGAAGTAGCAAAAACAGGGAAAAGAAGAAAGTATTATGCAATTACTGAAGATGGAGAAAAAATTCTCAAAAAGAAACTGGAAAATTGGAAGAGCCTAAACAGACTCGTTTTGAAAGTATCTCGGGAGGCATTTTCATGAGTCGCTTTCAATCCTATATTGACCAAATGATAAAAGATATCGATTGTAGCGAAAAAATGAAAAGAGAATTATCAGAAGAACTTGAATTTCATTTGGAAATGCTTTTACAGGAATACCTTGATCAGGGATACTCTATGGAGGCGGCAATGGAATGTGCCATTGCCGATTTTGGTAATCCGCAAGCGATCGGCAAAGAACTAAAGAAAACCATGGTTGGAGGGATGATTATGAAAAAACTGGCTTTATTATTGGGAATCGGCCTTTTGATTTTTGGATTATTATGTGTTTTCAAGTTTATTGATTTGCTTACTACTCCTGTTCATGTAGGAATTGACATCGATTTTTATGGATTAGAGATCGAGAAGGGGGTTCCCGAAGCCGAAATATATTTTTATGCACTGAAATTTTTGGGTATTGGGATTGTATCCTTAATTGTCTGTGGATTTTTATTTAAAACAGGATTCAACAAAAAAAATAAGAACACATCATCGTAATGAAATAAATAGATAAATATTTTAT